>JBATYU010001135.1:0-1849 GCA_049674245.1 Bradyrhizobium sp.
CCATCTGCCTGGCCGACGGCCGCGGCGTCAAGGGCTTTCTCGCCGAACCCAGCGCACTCGGCGACGCCCGCGATATTTCCGCGTTCGGCGGCTGGCGCGCGTTCATGGCGCAGGCGGCGGAGTGAAGCGAGGCGAATGGGGAGTGGCGAATAGCGAGTAGCGAAGAAAGATCCCGATTCGCTATTCGCTACTCCCTATTCGCCCACTTACACCGACACCGCATAGATCTCGTATTCACCGCGCACCAGCTCGATATGGGCGCGCATCGCGGAGGCCGCGCCGGCCTTGTCGCCGCGCATGATCGCCACCACCACGCGGTCGTGCTCGGCGTGCGATTTCGCGAGCCGCCCGAGATTGCGGAACTGGGCGCGGCGGAACGGCTGCACCCGCACCCGCGTCGCCAAGGTCATCTCCGCGATATAGCCGTTCTGCGAACCGGCATAGATCGCGTTGTGGAAGCGTTCGTTGACCTCGTGAAAGCGATCGGGATTGCCGGCATAGCTCAGCATCCGCAGCTCCTCGTGAACGGCTTCCAGACGGTGGCGCTCGACCGGCATCATCCGTTCCGCGGCAAGGCCGGCGCAGAGTGCCTCGAGCTCCGCCATCGCTTCGAACATCTCGGTCAACCGCTCGAGCGATGGCCGCGCCACCACCGCGCCGCGATGCGCCCGCGCATCGACGAGACCTGACGCGGCAAGCTGACGCAAGGCCTCGCGCACCGGCGTGCGCGATACGTTGAAGCGCCGCGCGATATCGGTCTCATCGAGCGATGATCCCGGCGCAAGCTGGCCGCGCACGATTTCGTCCGCCAATTGCAGCCGCAATTCCTCGGCGCGCGTGAACTTTTGCAGGTTGGGCGGCGCGCGATCGACGCGCCGGACCACCGCCTCCTCGGCGGCGCGTTGCGGAGCATTGCCCGGAAGATCGCCAAGACTCATGTCTTTTGATCCTTCCGTTGATCCGTCGGCAGATCCATATCTTTAGGAGATCCGGGCTCGTCGATGATGCTGACATGGGCCGCGACAATCCTAAAACCCTCGGGAAATCGCACCCAGGTTTGCATCTGCCGCCCGACCCGGCCAGGCAGCGTCTCGCGATAAAACAGCGTCGAGGCGACCGCCGTGTCGCGGCCGTAGGTCGTGATCACGGTCCTTGCGGTCTTGCGGTTGAGACCGATCGGCGAGCGTGCCGCGCGGAATGCCGCGATCGCACCATAGCCGTAGAGATTTTCGCTGACGCCATAGCGAATCGTGCGGGAATCGTCGCGGAACAATTCGCCGAGCGCGGTGATGTCGTTCGACACCAGCGCCTTTTCATAGCGCGCGAACTGCGCCGTCACTTCAGCCAGCACGTCGGGCAGATCGATCTCCATCAAAGACCCCTCGGCTGCGGCGCTGCGACAACGCCGATGCGCTCCAGCGCATGCGCAACTCGCAGCGCGATGTCTTCCCGCCAGGGAGCTGCGATGATCTGCACGCCGATCGGCATCGGCTCGAGCGGCACGGGGACTGCGACCACCGGAAGCCCGATAAAGGAAATCGGCTGGGTGTGGATGCCGATATTGGCGCGCACCGGCAGCTCGACGCCATCGAGCACGAAATTCGACTGCCCGAGTTTCGGCGCGATGCAGGGCGTCGCCGGCGCGAGGATGACGTCGACCGTCTTGAACAATTCCAGCACTCTTGCGCGGTACCAACGGCGGAATTTCTGCGCGCGGTCGACCAGCGGCGCCGGGATCATGGCGCCTGCCAGCAGACGATCACGCACCGCCGGATCGAAATCGGCGGCGCGCCGGCGCAGGCGATCGAGATGCAGCGAGGCGCCTTCGGTGGTGGTGACGACATAGGCC
>JBATYU010001136.1:0-16936 GCA_049674245.1 Bradyrhizobium sp.
GCCAACGGGTGGGGCGCAAGGATACCGGTTTTAAGAAATGGCAGTCGCGCATCGCCAACGGCGTGCGCAGCCGCATTCTGCGCGACGGCACCCGCGACACCGGCTGCGGCCTGAAGGCGTTTCGCCGCGAGGTGTTTTTGATGCTGCCGTATTTCGACGGGCTGCATCGCTTCCTGCCGGCGCTGATGCGCCGGGAAGGCTACGAGATCGCTTACGTCGAGGTGATCGACCGGCCGCGCCGATCCGGCGTGTCAAACTACGGCTTCTTCGATCGGCTATGGATCGGAATCATGGATCTGGCCGGCGTCTGGTGGCTGATCCGCCGCAAGAAGCCGAACCCTGTTGCGACCGAGGTGACGTCTCATGACTGACCTGATCAATTATCTGCATGACGTCTTCATCATCAAATTCGATGCCTGGGTTGTTCTCGGGTTCGTGGCGCAGGGTTTTTTCACCATGCGTTTCGTGGTGCAATGGATCGCCTCCGAACGCGCGCGCGCGAGCGTGATCCCGGTGGCGTTCTGGTTCTTCTCGATCGGCGGCGGCGCGTTGCTGCTGGTCTACGCGCTCTACCGCCGCGATCCGGTCTTCATCGCGGGCCAGGCGCTTGGCCTGATCGTCTATATCCGCAATCTCTATTTCATCATTCTGACCGGACGGCAGGCCTCCGCACAGGGATGATGTTCCGCTGGCGCGGTTCCCCCGGGCAACACGGTAAACGGGACAGCTAGATTGCGACAAATTCCGCTAAGCCGATTCCAACGACTCTACCGCTAAGTTGATGGAATGCTGGATGCGCCGGATGAACCGTCCGAGCCATAAGGGAGTTGTCATGCTTGCTGCCAATCGACGCAGAGCCGAACGTCGTCCGTGCCGAAGAATCGCGAAAATCCAGTGCGGTACCGGCTCGTTACCACGCGACTGCACCATCACGGACGTATCGGCCGGCGGCGTCAAGGTGGTTGCCGAGTATCTGGAAATCCCCCCGCAATTCACCCTGATCTTCGCACCCGACCACGCGCGCCAATGTCGTCTTGCATGGCGGATCGGCTGCGAATTCGGCGCTGAATTCGTCGACTAGAGCGAGATGACTTTTCTTCGAATCGCCATCCCGCTCTATTCTTTTGTTTGAGCATGATCTTTTTCGGAAAACCGGTATCCACTTTTCCGGATCATGCTCTAGATCAACAAAAGTTCAGGAGACCGCGCCGGTTGCCGCTTTCGGCCGCAAGCTGCGACTTCGACGCCAGCGAGCTCCTGCCGACGGCCCGGCGACCGCAATCGAGGCAACTTGCCTGTTTAACCGGAATTAAGGGTTAATAGGCGAGCATCTCTGATCGGCCGCCGAGATCAGAGCACATGTTCCTGCCGCAGCACCATCAGTCTTGCCGGGCGAGCCGCCTTGCGTCGGCAGGGTTGTCCGCGATGTTAGTGCTGGCGCTTTGCGGCTGCCAGACCACCGGCACAGAGGACATCACCGGAGCTCTTGGCGAAAAAGCTGATGCCAGACGAACCGGCGACAGTCGGCGCGATGTCGAAACCTATCGCGAGCGGTTTCAGGCCAATCCCAATGACGCCAAGGCGGCGCTGCAATACGGAAAGGCGCTCCGGGACAACCGACAACGGGCCCAGGCGGTTGCGGTGCTTGAACAGGCCACCATTGCTCATCCCAGCGACAAGGCGCTCCTGGCCGGCTATGGGCGTGCGCTGGCGGACAATGGCAATTTCCAGCAGGCATTCGACGTCCTCAGCCGTGCCCATACTCCCGAAGATCCCGATTGGCGGATACTCTCGGCTCAAGGCGCTGTCCTCGACCAACTTGGCCGATACGAGGAAGCGCGGCAGTACTACGCCAGTGCGCTGAAAATCGTGCCCGACGAACCCACGGTATTGTCCAATCTCGGCCTTTCGTATGCCCTCTCGAAGGATCTGCCGAAGGCGGAGGAAACTTTGCGCCGCGCCAATGCTCGCGCGGGCGCGGATGCGCGGGTGCGGGCAAATCTAGGATTGGTGGTTGGCCTGCAAGGCCGTCTTGCCGAGGCTGAAAGCATCGTAAAAGCCGACCTGCCGGCCGAGGAGGCCGCGGCCAACGTCGCCTATCTGCGACAATTGTTGTCGCGAAAGCAAAAGCAGCGGGCAGATGTCGATCAACTACGCTGAGCGCTAGGGCATGGACTCATTAGCGCGTAGCCAGCCAATAATCGGCGAGTCCATAGCGCATGATTCGAGCCCCCAGTTTTGGAGTTTGAATCACAGCCGTCCGGCCAAACGCAACGCTCCCGGCGTGGTCCGGCTTTGGCGCTTTCGGGGCAAAGCGGACATCAACCAACCGACGACGCCCGCTGAATCCGTCGAATGACCCAATTGAGACATCGAGCCTGATCGATGTCTGAGGCCAGTTGAGTGCCATTTCTCACCGCTCCCCCTTCTCAAAGTGCTAGGCTTTAGGCACTGGACGAGACCTGCTCTCAGGGGGCGCATGCAACGGCGCAAGTTCATCATGGCGCTCGGTGGCGCGGCGGCGACTTGGCCGCTTGTCGCGCGTGCGCAGCAGGCGGCGAAGCGCAAGCGGCGGATCGGGGCTCTCATCGGATTCGCGGAGAATGATCCTGCCACTCAACGTCGTGTTGCCGCTTTCCTTAAGGTGCTCGCCGATTTGGGCTGGACGCCGGATCGCGACGTCACAATCGACTTTCGCTATGGAGCGGGAGACGCCGACAGAAACCTAGCCTTCGCGAAGGAACTGGTTGGCCTCAACCCCGATGTAATCGTGACCAGCTCCACATCCGCCACTGCGGCCATGCAGCGCGAAACGCGCACTATCCCGGTGGTCTTTGTGACCGTTTCCGATCCGGTCGGTAGCGGCTTCGTGGCCAGCCTACCCCGACCCGGTGGCAATATTACCGGCTTTATCAATGTCGAGGGTTCGATCGGGGGAAAGTGGCTTGAGCTCCTGAAAGAGGTAGCTCCTCGCACAAAGCGGGCCGGACTCATGTTCAATCCGGCGATTGCTACTTATTTTGACTATTACTGGAAGCCATTCGAAGCGGCGGCAAGGGCCGCTGGCGTGACGCCGATCCCACTGCCGGTTGGCGACGTTGCCGACATCGAGCAGGCGTTCGCAACAAGGGATCGAGACGACGGCCTCGTTCTGATGAGCGATGCCTTTTTAACCGTAAATCGAGTCCTGATTAACGAAAAGGCGCTGCAGTTTCGTGTCCCGGTGGTTTCCGGCATCTCTCAAAGCGGTTCCCTGATTTCTTACGCGCCAGATATCGAGGACCTCTTTCGACGCTCCGCATCCTATGTGGACAAGATACTTCGCGGTGCGTCGCCCGCCGATCTGCCGGTGCAGTTGCCGACCAAATTCCAACTGATCATCAACCTGAATACCGCAAAGGCGCTCGATCTCACCGTGCCACCGACGCTGCTCGCCAGCGCCGACGAGGTGATCGAATAGATTTGCGGCGGTGCACGAGTCCGTTTGTGGCCCATCGCGTCATTTGCTGCGCCTGCACAAAAGTGGTCGTTATTGGAGCGAAGCGGACATGACCGAAATTTATGAAGTACGCGCCCTAGCGAACGCCGGCCTCTCTCCAAAGAGAGCAATCTCAGCCTCGAGGAGAGGCTAAGACGCCTTGCGGGCAGCCCCGGAACGTGCGGGCCTTGTTTTCCCCCGCAACAACTTCTTGAAGATTGGCGACAGGAACGAGCGTCGCGGCTGCTTGGCTTCGCCGCGGCCGGTGAGCTGCTGCGCGATCTGCTGAAACAACTGGGTGGTGCGGTGGCTTGCCGAGATCTCCGCGATCATCTGGCCGTTGTTCGAAGCCGTGCCGAACATTTTCGAATCGAATGGAATGGCTGCGATCGGCCGACCTTCGATGGCCTTGGCGAATTCGCTGACCTCGATCTCCGGTCGCTTGGGCATGCCGACCTGGTTGAGACAATAGAGCGGCGGGCGGTCGTTGGGGCGCGACGACTTCAGCACGTTCAACATGTTTTTGGCGTTGCGCAGATTGGGAAGATCCGGCTCGGCAACGATCAGGATATCGTCCGCGCCGATCAGAGCCCGCTTGGTCCACGCCGACCATTGGTGCGGAATGTCCAGCACGATGCAGGGCGTCGTCATGCGCAAGGTATCGAAGATCGCGTCGAAGGCTTCCGCACCGAAGTCATAGACCCGATCGAGCGTCGCCGGCGCCGCCAGCAGGCTGAGGTGGTCGGTACATTTGGCGAGCAGGCGTTCCACCAGTGCGGTGTCGGGCCGGTCGGGCTGAAACACCGCATTGGCGATGCCCTGCAATGGATCCTGATTGTAGTCCAGACTGGCAGTGCCGAATGCGAGATCGAGATCGATCACGACGGAATCCAGCGCCAGATCGCGCGCGATCATCCATGCCACATTATGCGCGACGGTGGATGCGCCGACGCCGCCTTTTGCGCCGACGACTGCGATGATCCGGCCGGTGACAACGGCCTCCGAAGCCGAGAACAGGCTGCAAATCGAGCGAACCACATCAAGGGTTTCGACCGGCCCAACCACATAGTCGTTGACGCCGCGACGCACCAGTTCGCGATAGGGCACGTCATCCTCGTCGCTGCCGATCACGACAACGCGGGTTCCGGGATCACACACGGCCGAAAGCTCATCGAGCAGGGTGAGGATATCGTTGCCGGCTTGGGATTCCAGGATGATCACGTTGGGGGTGGGCTGCGAGTGGTAGGTTTCGATGGCAGCCGCCATGCCGCCCATTTTCGCCGTGAGACGGGCCTTGCCAAGGCGGCGATCCTTGGCGGCCGATTGTACGGCGGCTGCGGTCTCCGCGGTCTCGCAAAAGGCCTGCACCGACACGCGCGGTGCGGGCGCGATATATTCGCCTGCGGGCAGCGCTTCGTTGTCCGGTTGCTCTTCGGAATTCTGGCGGTCTTGTTTTATCATTTGCCTGAATCGCTGAGATTGGCCTTGTCTGCTTCGGGATAATTGGTCGTGGTCGTCTCGCCCTTGCGATACTTCTCGAAGCCTGCCGTGCGCCGCGCCGTATAAGCGGGCGTTTCAGGTCGCGGCTGCACCAGGTCGGACGGATTGTCGATCATCGCCGCCATGTTGCGCTGATGGGCGCAACCAAAATTGTAGTACTCCCTGTTTTGGGAATAAGTCCTGTCCTGGATCGAGGGGCCGAGATCGTCCGGCCACAGACCTCAGGGCCCGGCGACCGCGGAGATTTTCGGATAGCTCAGCCGGATTGTCGGCAGCAGGCGAGGGTCGTCCGGATGATAGTGATGCAAGATAATTCCACGTGAAGGCACGCCGCCAGCCATGAGCACCGATTGAACTTCCCGGTATACAGCGGCCGCAGCGCGCGCGTTCGATGTGTCGACCGGCACGTCGGCGACAATCGCACCGGTACCCTCGCGACCCCATGCTTGCGCCAGTCCGATGACGTCGGCGCGTTGCGGAGCGGACAGGCCGCCACGGGCCTGACCGACGAAAATGACGATCGAGCGGTTCGCTTCCTCGATCGCGATCGGATGACGCAGGCGGTAGTCGTCGGGAACGCTCGCCGTCACGTTTTCGGTGGTGGCATATGTGCACGCGCCGAGCACGACTGAAAGCCCGGCAAGTGCACCCATCAGACGCAGGGTTTTGTGGCGATCGACTGGCATTCTGTTTGTCATCGTTCTGTCCTTCGTCCCGCGTTGGTCGGGCGGCCCCGTGTCAGTCAATGATGAAGCCAAAGTTGGCCTGGTAGGTCCCAACCGGGTCGATGCGGGCGGCAATGCCGTAAACCCGGTTGATCTGGGCCAGCAGCGTCGATTGGGAGTCCGATGCCGGCGCAAACCCGTCATCGGGACGTGACAACTCCTTCTGGGCAACCGCCCGAACCACATAGGGCGTCACCAGGACCATCAATTCGGTCTGGTTGCTGACGAAGTCCTGGCTCCGGAAAAGCTGGCCAAGGATGGGCAAGGAGTCGATGCCGGGCAGTCCGTTGACGGCCTGCTTGGTCTGCTCCTGAATCAGGCCGGCCATCGCCATGGAGCCGCCCGACGGGATCTCCAGCGTGGTCTCCGCGCGCCGGGTCTTGATCGAGGGAATCGTCGTTCCACCAGCGCCGCCCGTCAAAGAATTTTCGCTCGAGACTTCCGACACTTCGGTCATCACCCGCAGGCTGATCCGCCCCTCAGTCAGCACCACCGGCGTGAAGTTGAGCGAGATGCCGAATTTCTTGTAGCTGACGGTCTGGACGCAATTTCCGATAGCGCCCGACGTCGTCGATTGGCAGGTCACGCCGGTCGGAATCGGAAATTCGCCGCCTGAGATGAATGTCGCGGACTCGCCGGAGATCGCCGTCAAATTGGGTTCGGCCAATGTCCGTACCACGCCAGCGCTTTCCATCGCGCGCAGCGTCGCCTGGACCGACAGCGGCGAGCCGAACTGCGTGGCAAGGCCGTTGGTTGGGACGAGTGGCGAATTGTTTGCGGTGAACGGGTTGGCGTTGTTGAATTTCACGATCGTGCTGCCGTTATTCAGCGTGGCGCTGAGATCGACGCCCAACTGCTTGATGATGTCGCGCCGCACTTCCGCGACCGTGACCTTCAACATCACCTGATCGCGGCCGCGAACGACGACGCTGTTGACGACCTTGTCGGCGCCCCCCACCAACCGCGCCGCGACGTCGCCGGCTTGCTGGGCCTCGATCGGACTGGATACCGAGCCGGTCAGTACCACGCTGTCGCCGACGCCTTCGATCTGAATTCCCGGAAGAGTTTGTCTCAACGCCGCGCGCACACCGTTGAGATCGCGCTTGACCGCGATGTCGTAGGCGGCGATCTGCTGGCCGTCGGCATCGAAGAACACGACATTGGTCTGGCCTACCGCAGCACCGATGATATAGGCGCGCTGCGCCGAGCGGATGACGGCGTTTGCGATCTTCGGGTCGGCGACCAGCACGTCCTTTGCCTCGCGCGGTAAATCGATGATCACGGACTTGCCGATGCCGAGCGCGAGAAAGCGGGTTTTCGCCGATCCATTGGTGACAACCGGTGTTGCCGTGGCCTCTGCCGCCACCACAGGCGTCAAGGCCGGATTGAGCGTCAGCGCGGCAGCGGCCGAGAACGACAGGGCGCGAACCAGAAGGCTGCGCGTCACCGGCTTGTTTGCCCTGCACTTCATATCGGGTACCCTCTCGGTCACTTCTGTGCCGTCGTCAGGATGACGATGCGCTGGCGCACGCCATTGACGCTTTCACTGCGCTTGAAAGCTTGATCTTCGGAGATGTCGTCGGCCGCGTTGGCAACGACAATGCCGCGTAGCGCCCATGCCGGCGTGCCGGTCTGGCGCCCTTCAGTGAGCGTCACTGCCTGCTTGACGTACCCACTAGCGAGAGAGGCGGAAATGCCGCCAGCGCCGGGGGCGATGCTCAGGGCCACGATGCGGGCGGTACTCATACGCTTTACTGTCACTCTTACGCCGAGATGTTTGGACCGCATGGTGGCGACAAACTGTTCCCATAGGCAGGACTAACCAGCAAAGGTATAAGGGAACTTGCGGACGGCTGAGTTTGCCGAAAGGAACTCGGAGAACTGGTCTCATGGTGAACAGACTGTTATCGTTAAAAAGGGCAAAACGGCGCGCCGGCCCGGCTCGATAACGCGAAGCCTGGGTAATAGGGGAATGAGGGCGGAGGTCTTGCGCGGGTCAGAGCCTAAGCCGCATTGAAAGCGGCGAATCCGCGTTCCAGGTCGGCCTTCAAGTCCTCGACATTTTCAAGCCCGATGTGGAGCCGCAAGGTCGGGCCGCCGGGCGCCCATTTGGTGGCGGTGCGATAGCTGTCGCAGTCGAATGGAATGATCAGGCTTTCGAAGCCGCCCCACGAAAAGCCCATGCCGAACAATTTCACGGTGTCGAGCATTGCGTCGACGGCCCTTTGCGGCGCCGGCTTCAGCACGATACTGAACAGGCCGGATGCGCCGGTAAAATCCCGTTTCCAGATCGCATGACCGGGATCGCTCTCGAGAGCCGGATGCAGCACCCTGATCACTTCGGGCCGGCTTGCGAGCCAGCGCGCCATCTCGACCCCGGAACGATAATGCTGGTTGAGCCTGACCGCGAGGGTGCGCATCCCGCGCAGCGCCAGGAACACGTCGTCCGGTCCGGCGCAAACACCGAGCATTGCGATCGTTGCCGAAATCATCGGCCAGGCGTTGGCGTTGGCCGAGATCGTTCCGAACATGATATCGGAATGGCCGCCGATATATTTGGTCGCCGCCTGTATGCTGACGTCGACGCCCTGATCGAGGGAACGATGAAACAGCGGGGTCGCCCAGGTGTTGTCGTCGATCACAAGCGCGTCGCGCGCGTGCGCGACGTCGGCGATGGCGGGAATATCCGTCATTTCGAAGGATTGCGAGCCCGGCGCTTCGACCAATACGGCCCTGGTGTTCGCTTTGAACAACTTTTCGATCGCCCCGCCGATGAGCGGATCGAAATAAGTGGTCTCAACGCCGTAGCGCGCCAGCAGGCCGTTGCAGAAATTGCGCGACGGCCGGTAAACGTTGTCGCAGACCAGAAAATGATCGCCGGCCTTCAGCACCGCGAGCAGGGCGGTGGTGATCGCCGCAAGCCCTGATGGCGCGATACCGACACCGGCGCATTGCGGGCCCTCCAGTGCCGTCAGCGTTTCCTGCAAGGCCCTGGTCGTCGGCGTGCCATAGCGGCCATACTGGAACTCGCCGCGACGGGCGTGGAGGTCTTCGGCCGTCGGATAGAGCACGGTGGAGCCGTGGACGACGGGAGGATTGACGAAGCCTTTTTGGGCTTTGGTGTCGCGGCCCGCGGTCACCAGTCTGGTTTCGGCCTGCTGCGGGTTCACAGGTCCGGAGCCGGTGGAAGAGTCCATGCGTTGCTTTCAAAAGACTTTTTGCCGCCGCGTCACAGTGTCCGCTGGACGGCGGTGTGATTGGGGGGTGTTAATAACAGGACCTGGAAGAGCCCCGTCAACCCCTTGACCCGGCTCGCCAGCCGTTCTGTGATGCGCCGGCTATTCAGTCGCCGCACGTTGAGGGGCTTGCCGCGACCTTCGATCCATCGTTTGACGGCATCAGCGCATTCGACTGCCTTCCAGGTGGACGTTTGCGGCGGTGGATTACAGGTTTGGCCAACCGACGCGCGCGATGATAAGCGAATATGTCCCGGACGATCCTCGAAAGGCTTAACCATGAAACGCGTATCCCTAGTCTTTACCCTCGCTCTCGCCGCCGCTCTTTCGGCCAGCGCCGCCACGGCGCAAACGCTCAAGACGGTCAAGGACCGGGGCATGCTGTCCTGCGGTGTGAGCCAGGGCCTGCCGGGATTCTCCTCGCCCGACGACAAGGGCAATTGGACCGGGATCGACGTCGACGTCTGCCGCGCGATTGCGGCTGCGGTCTTGGGCGACGAGACCAAGGTTAAATTCGTGCCGCTGTCGGCAAAAGACCGTTTCACGGCGCTGCAGTCCGGCGAAATTGACGTGCTTTCGCGCAACACAACCTGGACGCTTTCGCGCGATACCTCGCTCGGCGCCAACTTTACCGGCGTGACCTATTATGACGGCCAGGGATTTTTGGTGAAGAAATCCCTGAAAGTGAATTCCGCGCTGGAACTGAACAGCGCGTCGGTCTGCGTGCAAACCGGAACCACAACGGAGCAGAATCTCGCCGATTACTTCAAGGGCAACAACATGAAGTATGAGGTGATTGCGTTCGGTACCGCCGACGAAACCGTCAAGGCTTACGAGTCAGGCCGCTGCGACGTCTTCACCTCGGACGTTTCGCAGCTCTACGCCGAGCGTCTGAAACTTTCGAATCCGGCCGACCACGCGGTGCTCCCTGAGGTGATCTCGAAGGAACCGCTGGGCCCGATGGTGCGCCATGGCGACGACCAATGGTTCGATATCGTGAAATGGACACTGTTTGCGATGGTCGACGCCGAAGAGCTCGGCGTCACCCAGAAGAACGTCGATGAAATGGCGAAATCCGACAAGCCCGAACTCAAGCGCGCCTTTGGAACCGACGGCAATCTCGGCGAACAGCTCGGCCTTACCAAGGATTGGTTCTCCCGCGTCGTGAAGGCGGTCGGCAATTACGGCGAATCCTTCGATCGCAACGTCGGCTCCGGCTCCAAGCTCGGGATCGCCCGCGGGCTCAACCAGCTGTGGAACAAGGGCGGAATCCAGTACGCACCGCCGATCCGCTGATCGGCAGGCCGGGGGGCTTGCGGCATGAACATCGAGGCCCGGCCGCCACCGCCGCAGTTCGCCTTCCGGCTGAAACGCGCGCTTGGTGGCCGCGCCGGGTGGAGCGGTTTTGCCGTTCAGATCCTGTTCGTCGCGGCGCTGGTCTGGATCGGTTATGCGATCGTCACCAATGCGCGGGCCAACCTCGAGACCCAGCACATCACGGCAGGCTTCGGATTTCTGAAAAACACCGCGGGCTTTGACGTCAGCCAAAATCTCATTCCCTATTCCGGATCCGATACCTACACCCGCGTCTTCCTGGTTGGCCTGCTCAACACGCTCTTGGTTTCGCTGATCGGCATTTTCTTCGCCACGCTGATCGGATTCCTCGTTGCACTCGGCCGGCTGTCGCCGAACTGGCTGTTGTCGCGCATTTCCGGCGGCTATGTCGAACTGGTGCGCAATCTGCCGGTATTGTTTCAGATCCTGTTCTGGTATCTCGCGGTGCTCGCCGCATTGCCGGGCCCGCGCCAGAGCATTTCGCTGTTTTCCAGCTTCTTTCTCAGTAACCGCGGGCTGATCATCCCAAGGCCGATCGGCAATCCCGGTTTCGAGCCTTTCGCTGTTGCGGTCGCGATCGCCATCGTGGCGGCGTTCGTGTTGTGGCGCTATGCGCGCCGGCAGCTCTACCAACGCGGCAAACTGGTCACGATCTGGCCTTACGTATTGGGTTTGCTGGTCGGATTGCCGCTTGTCACCACGCTGGTGTTTGGCGCGCCGGTCAGCTTCGAAATACCGGAACTGAAGGGTTTTAACTTCGCCGGCGGCTCGCGCGTCATCCCGGAGTTCGTGGCGCTGACGCTTGCGCTGTCGACCTATACCGCCGCCTTCATCGCCGAGATCGTGCGTGCGGGCATTCTGTCGGTCCACAAGGGGCAGATGGAGGCGGGATCGTCGCTGGGGCTGCAGCGCGGTTCGGTGCTGCGGCTGATCGTGATCCCGCAGGCGTTGCGCGTGATCCTGCCGCCGCTCACCAATCAGTATCTCAACCTCACGAAAAACTCCTCGCTGGCGGTCGCGATCGGCTATCCGGACCTGGTCTCGGTATTTGCGGGAACGACGCTCAGCCAGACCGGGCAGGCGATCGAGATCATCGGCATCACCATGGGCGTCTATCTCCTGATCTCGCTCATCACCAGCGCGATCATGAGCTTTTACGGATGGCGGATCGGCCGGAACATAGCATGAGCGATATCACCACATCCGCTTTCGTCTGCCGGGACCTCGCGCCGGAACGCCCGGCGCCGGTGAAGACCACTGGTTTTGTGGGCTTCGTGCGGACGCGGTTGTTCAATTCGCCGACCAACATCCTGATCACAGTCGTGAGTGTTCTGCTGCTGTGGTTCACCGTCGTTCCCGCGCTAAAATTCCTGCTGATCGACGCGGTCTGGCAGGGAGCCGATCGCAATGTTTGCCTGGCGGAAAATGCCGGGCGCGCGGTCGGCGCGTGCTGGCCCTTCATCGTTGCGAAATTCAGCCAGTTCATCTACGGCTTCTACCCCGAGCCCGAGCGGTGGCGGGTCAATCTGACGTTCACGTTTGGGGCGCTGCTGTTATTGCCGCTCTTGATTCCGCGGCTGCCGGCCAAAGGTCTCAACTCCGGACTGTTCTTCCTCGGCTTTCCCGTCGTCGCGTATTTTCTGCTGCACGGCGGGGGCCTGAGCGGTTTCGCCGTGAGCTGGATCGCCGACCTGCTCGCCGGATTGGACGACAGCATCAGCAATGCGGGCCGGGCGCTGAGCAACGCCGGCCAAACCTCAGGGGTGATCGGTCCGCTACTGCTGGCGCTCGGCAAACTGTTCGTCCTGCTCGGCCTGGTGATTTCCTGGCTGGCCTGGCCGCTGATTTGGCTCCGCGACCAGGTTCAAGCGTCAAGCCAGCCGGTCTGGATCGATTTCGCCTTCACGGCCGCCATCGTTTCGCTGCTGCTGTTTGTCCTGAACGGCGGTACGCGCAGGGGATGGCGCCCGCTGATCGTCAGCCTATTGATCTTTGCCGGCATCGGTATCGTGATCGCCGCGATGGGACTCGACCGCGGCGGATTGCCCATCGTCGACACCAGGCTGTGGGGCGGCCTGCTGGTGACGCTGGTCGTCTCCGTCACCGGCATCGTCGCCTCGATGCCGATCGGGATTGCGCTTGCGCTCGGACGGCGCGCGAGCATCCCGCTGATCCGGATTTTCTCGATCGCATTCATCGAGCTCTGGCGCGGCGTGCCGCTGATCACCGTGCTGTTTTTCGCGACCTACATGCTGCCGCTGTTCTTGCCGGGAAATTTCACCGTGGACGGGCTGGTGCGCGCGCTGATCGGCATCGCGTTGTTCGCCGGCGCCTACCAGGCCGAAGTCATCAGGGGCGGATTGCAGGCGATCCCGCGCGGGCAGGGCGAAGCGGCGAGCGCGCTCGGCCTATCCTGGTGGAAGACCACGGCGCTGATCGTGATGCCGCAGGCGCTCCGTCACGTCATTCCCGGCCTCGTCAACAGCTTCATCGCCTTGTTCAAGGATACCTCGCTGGTGTCGATCGTGGCGCTGTTCGACCTGCTCGGCCAGTTGCGGGCGTCGTTCTCCGATCCGGTCTGGGCCACGCCGACCACGTTGTTCACGGGTTTTGCCTTTACCGGAATGATCTATTTCGCCTTCTGTTTTGGCATGTCGCGCTATTCGCTGTTCGTCGAGAACAGGCTGAACGCGCACCTACGCAACTGAGAGAGCCATGAGCGAGAATTCGATCGTCGGCATTTCCGGCCTCAACAAGTGGTTCGGCGACTTCCATGTGCTGCGCGACATCAATCTTGACGTCGCCAAGGGCGAACGCATCGTGATCTGCGGCCCGTCAGGCTCCGGCAAATCGACGCTGATCCGCTGCATCAATGCGCTGGAGGAATTCCAGGAAGGGCGGATCGTCGTCGATGGCATTGAGCTTGGGCCAAGCTTGAGGCGGGTCGAGGAAGTCCGCCGCGAGGTCGGCATGGTGTTCCAGAGCTTCAATCTGTTTCCGCATCTGACGGTGCTGGACAACTGCACGCTGGCGCCGATCTGGGTGCGCAATATCCCGAAGAAAGACGCCGAAGCGGCCGCGATGAAATATCTGGAGCGGGTCAAGATCCCGCATCAGGCCAACAAATATCCGGGGCAGATGTCGGGCGGCCAGCAGCAGCGCGTCGCGATCGCGCGCGCGCTCACCATGAATCCGAAGGTTATGCTGTTCGACGAGCCGACCTCGGCGCTCGACCCCGAAATGGTCAAGGAGGTGCTCGACACCATGGTCGACCTCGCCCGCGAAGGCATGACCATGCTGGTCGTCACCCATGAGATGGGTTTCGCCCGCGAGGTCGCGAACCGCATCGTGTTCATGGACGCCGGGCAGATCATCGAGGCGAATAGGCCGGCTGAATTCTTTGCCAACCCGCAGCACGCGCGGACCAAATTGTTCTTGAGTCAGATTTTGCGATGAGTAGGCGAATAGCGAATAGGGAGTAGCGAATAGGGATTCCATTCGCTATTCGCTACTCACTATTCGCCACCTCAAAACCTTCGCCTGGGGTGCGGCAGCCGGCATAGCCGCCAGCCGCACCCGATGGATCAGCGTTCAGAGCGAACGCAGGTAGGCAATTATCGCCTGCTGGTCCGATGCTCGCAGCAGGTTGAAATTGCTGATGACCTGATTGGCTTCCGAGCCCTGGCTTGCGTGTGCCTCGATCGTCGCGACGAGGTCGCTGGTGCGGCCGTCATGAAGGAAGAACACGCGCTGGCCTACTCCCCAGAGCGGAGCGGAGCGGAACTGCTGGCCGTTGGCCGCGCCTTGGCTGATCTGGTCCTGCAAGCCCGTCCCCATGTTGTGAAGTGCGACGTCGCTAAGGGGCGTGATCGTCACATTGCTCTGGCCGCCGAATGGCGACTGCGCCGTCGTGTGCTGGGGGATGTGGCACGAGCTGCAACCGACATTGACGAACTGGTTGGAGCCTTGCACCGTCTGATTGGTCGGCGCGATTGGCGTGGGCGCGGCCGTCAGACGCATAAAGGCCGCGAAATTGACGACGTCGGAGGAGAAATCCGACGCCGGACTATTGGTCGGCTCGGACACGACGAGATTCGTCGAGTCCTCGGGCGTGGCGTTGAACACGCATCCCTGCGTATCATCCCGCTCGTTGGGAAATGCCTCGCTGGTGACGCCCTGCTCGACATTGTAGGCCTCGCCCGCGAAGATCAGCAGCGACTTGTTCTGTGCCTTCCAGCCAAATCGCGTGATTGTGCCGTCATTGCCGCTGGTGTTGAACTGTCCCGACGCGATGCCCAGGGACGATTGTCGACTGGAGATATTGGTCGAGTCGGTCCTGAGATTTCCGTCTGGGATATTCTCAAGCAGTCCGGCTCCGAACGTCGGCGTCGGAATGCGGAAGATGATGTTGTGCTGCGCGATCGCCTGGGCGAAATTCGGTTGCGTGATATTGCAGCCTGTAGCGTCGGTGCGGCCTGTGATCACGAAGACATCGTGCACGCCGCCATCCGGTGTGCCGTTTGGATTCTTGATGAAGCGTGCTTCGCGAACGGGCCCGTTCGCGGTAATAAAGGATGGCACAGTGTTGTTGGCGCCGGCCTTGGTGGCAATCGCAATTTGCGGATTGGTCGTCGGGCTGCTGCCGCCGACTGCCGGTTGCTGATGGCATGCGGCGCAACTGTCGGCGTTGAAACGGGGCCCGAGGCCTCGGCCGGGCGCCCCGTTGACCGTGCCGGACACCGAGTCGATCTCCTGGAAGATGGCCTGCGCCGCTGTGAAAAATTGCTGTTGCGGCGTTGTCAGCCCCGGTGCCGCTCCGCCTGCACCTGCGGGGCCGCCGCGGACGCCGGGGTCCACGACGCCGAACGCCGCGTTGTTCGCGGTGCTCGTGGTGCTCGTGGTGCTCGCCGCCTGGCCAAACGCCGCCCCCGATCCCGCGAGCACCAACAGGGCAACGGTACCTACTGAGGTTCGTCCACTGAAGCGAAGATTTGTCATTTCCAAGCCTCCCTGTTTTTGGGGGCCGGACACATTTCTGCGCGCAAGCGCCCTCGTTGGGCGCCTTGCAGATAGGCCTCCCCCGAGCCGATCGCCGTTTTGGCTGATCGGTCATTGCGAAAATTACACTTGTAGGAATTGCGTAGTAACGAAACACTTATACAATCTCTAGGCGTCGTCAAGCGGGGGGTTGGGGGATACCTTGCGGGCCAAAGCGCGCGCCTTGGCTGCCGATGCCCCACTCATTGATGCTGACGTTCTGCTTAAACAATAAAAAAACTCAGGGAGGTTCACGTGCCGAAGGCACTCAAATACCTCGCATTTTCGTTCCTGCTGGGAGGTATCCTGGCAGGGCAGACCGCGTTGCCGGGGACGCCGGCGATATCCGACTCCGGGGCGCCGACAGGGCTGCAACCAGGGGCGCCGTCGGAAAAAAATATTTCTGTCGGTCGATACGATGCGGATCCGGAGTCCGGAGGGGTCGCCGGAGATATCTATACCAACCCGTATTTCGGCCTCTCTTTGCGGCTGCCGCCGGGATGGACCGAGGGCCTTGGCGGGCCGCCGCCGTCGGGTCGCGGCCTATATGTCCTCGCGGCGATGGATGGCACCAAGGCCAGCAGCGCGACGATACTGATCGTTGCCCAGGATCAGTTTTTCAGTGCCAAGCCGCTCTCGAATGTCGCCGACGCGGCGGCAGATTTTCATGACGCGATGGCCGGCACTCCTAACCTGTCGATCGACCCAACGCCGGCCGGCATCAAGATCGGCGGCCATGACTTCCTCCGCCTCGATTATAATGCCGGCGGCCTGTACCGGGTCTGGCTGGCGACCGAGTTGCGGTGCCACGTCGTTAGTTTCAACATCACCGGAACGGATCGGGCGACGGTGGACCGCATCGCCGACTTTCTCCAGACGATGTCGTTGCCGACGCAATCCAACACGCAAACCGAAAGCAATTCCGACGCCGAGCAAACGCCCCCGACATGCATCAAGGACTATGTAACGGCGCAGACCACGGTCCGCAGGGTCGAACCGCTTCTGGTCGATCTCAACGGCCAAACGGTGCCGGTCCGGATCATTATTGGCCCCGACGGCAAAGTTCTGCACGTGCATGTGATAAGTGCTACTCCGGCGCAGCGTCGAGCCATCGAGGAGGCGTTGACGCAATGGGAATTCAAGCCGTTTGAGCTGATGGGGCATCCCACCGCGGTGGAGACCGGGCTGGTCTTCGAGTTCAAGTCGCGCCGGCCATGACTAGGCCACCACCGAGACCGCCGCCGCGCGGGACCGTGCAAGGCATCGGGCCGGTCCCAGTCACGCCCGGCGAACGTATGCTGCGCGCGTCATGGCGTCAGCTGCTCGTCGTTGCCGCGGTTGCGCTGCACGGCTCGACAGCTTGCGCGCAAATGGCAAGCGCCGACCAGACGGGCGATGGGTTGGTGCGAGCGTTGCCGGACGCCGCGATTGACATCGAGATGCCCGCGGTTTCCGATAATCCGGTCGCCGATGTCCCGCTGGATCGCCTGTCGAACACCCGCAACCGGCCTGTGTTCTCGTCGAGCCGCCGCCCAAAGGCTCCGCCGGCTCCGGCTGCCATCGCGGCCCCAGTCGAGCGTGCCCCGCAGCCTTTGCCTCTGTCGCCGCCCGGCGTCGCGCTGTTT
>JBATYU010001137.1:0-2826 GCA_049674245.1 Bradyrhizobium sp.
CTAACCAGAGGCTTCAGCCATTTCGTTACCTCCATGACTGCTCCGGTTGCTTCCGGCTGGAGCGTTTGCCGGGTGGGACTTGCACCCACTGGAAAGCGCCGCCTTTGTCACGGCGCACACCCATCTCAGACGTTCCGATTACGATGTACAATGCCGGCTTTCGGAAGCAGAGCGGAGCTCTCGCGAATTCACAAGTAAGTTGCTTTCCTGGCTGAATGTAACAGTCCTAGCTGACTCAGCGCTGTTTCAACCGCTTTCGTGGCTTCTGACACTGAGCAACAAAAGACTTCTCCAAATGGTGCTAGCTTGTCCAGATGCTCCGCTAGGATTTTATGTGAGAGCGATTCAACTTCGGCAACACCTTCCGTGAAAAAAGCTATCCTGAACTGCCACGTTCCAACTTGTCGATTGCGATGTCGATACCGTTCTAATCGCTTCTCAAGCGTATTAGCTATTCGAGTGGCTGATCCTTTTTCACTATCAACAAGCTCGTTGAGACGACTTCTAATATTTTGCAGATAAGACTCTGCAAGCGCCACATCTTTCTCAAGGGGTAACGCGCGCCCTCCCGAGCAACGATTACCACTTTTAACATGTTCAGGAACAAGCCCCCCGATGCTAACCAAACGTCCTCCACAAATCTGGCAAGTGACCTTGCGTTCTAGCCACATGTCATTGATGTCTCTAAGCCGATCGCCAACGTTGTTGACGCCAATACCCGTCATGCCAACTTTCACGCGCTGTGCTTCGGAGTTTTCAAAAACGTATATAACTCCGTGGGGGTAAAGAAATTCGACCATTCAAAGTTACCTAACAGTCATTCGTATGACAGATCGTCCAGACGTGTTTTTGGTGATATGGACACAGAAAATATTTCTTACTCATTCGCGAATTAACGTCGAGAGAGATTCCTCCAACGTTCCATAACGAGTGTCTGCGGGTAGCATTCGCTGCTTCTGGCGCGATGCCTGTTGCTGGCAGGCAAGCTGAGGTTGAGCGCTGGTTTTCTGAGGTCCGCTTGTGGCACCTTTGAGACATGCCAAACGACTACGAACATGTCTGTTTACGGGGATAGACCGGAAGTGAGCGGTGGACCGTCAAAGCGACGCCAATGACCACAACGGACATCCAGCTTGCCAGCTTCGTTGGGCGGTTTGAGGCTGCTAGGAAGTTTCGTACGCAAGCGAACGGTGCGATGCGCTCCGTCGCCGCAATCGTTCAAAAATTTGCGGCAATCAGATCATAAGAACCTCTGCTTCCGCGGACATAGAGCTTGGCTGCGGCGGCACATATCAAATCACGGTTGGAATCGAATGCGTTCAGAAAGCCTGACTCATCGGGGCGGGCATCTGGTTGAATTCGCCTCAAAGCATCTTCGTTTATAAAAAACGATGCCTCTATTGCGCTATCGTGTCCCCAAAATCGCACGGCACGCCGCGTTGAGTCATATGAACGACTATGATTTGGAAAATCAATCACGTGGTCGAAATTCATCAAGTCGTCGCCCAACCGTTCTTACCGAGACTGGAATCAGCGACCCATCATTGTTAATTTGGTGTTGCAAAGTTCGCTTGGTCGCAACGACAAATCGGCCGTGGATTTTTCTCAGCGACTTAATGCGTTCAGACACTGCTTTTTCAATGCGGCGATAGACGCTCACTGGATATACGGCACTCATTGGGTCAATCTCGCTGACATGAAGACGAGCGGCGGATGATCTGCTTTACATAAGCGCTACTTTTACTTTTGCGAGCCCTGACGGATGTGCAGGCCCCACGCATCCCACAACCATGAATAAGCCCTCCGCAAGTCCCGTCGGTCTAATCCTCTCTCCGCTTGATCCCTTAAGAGCGGCCACCTCTATGGAGCTATCGTCGTCGAGATGGACGTGTAGCTAATGCAGAAGGCCCGGCAGCGATGCCGGGCCTTTCTTTTTCGTTGAGCTCTGAATGGTTGGACTAGAAATCCATACCACCCATGCCGCCCATGCCGCCACCGCCCGAAGGCATGCCGCCAGCACCTGCGTTCTTCTTCGGAACTTCAGCCACCATAGCTTCGGTGGTGATCAGCAGAGCCGCGACCGAGGCCGCGTTCTGGATCGCCACACGAACCACCTTGGTCGGGTCGATGATGCCCTTGGTGACGAGGTTGCCGTACTCGCCGGTCTGGCTGTCGAAGCCGTAGGCATACTGATCCTTCTCAAGGATCTTGCCGATGATCACCGAGCCGTCTTCGCCGGCATTGATGGCGATCTGACGGGCTGGATAGGACAGCGCCTTGCGCACGATCTCGACGCCGGTCTTCTGGTCGTCGTTCTTGGTGCGGATCCCCTTGAGCTGCTCGGAAGCACGCAGCAAGGCGACACCGCCGCCCGGCACGATGCCTTCCTCGACCGCCGCGCGGGTCGCATGCATCGCATCATCAACGCGATCCTTGCGCTCCCTCACCTCAACCTCGGTCGCGCCGCCGACGCGGATCACCGCGACGCCGCCCGCGAGCTTGGCCAGACGCTCCTGCAGCTTCTCTCGGTCGTAGTCCGAGGTGGTTTCCTCGATCTGCGCCTTGATCTGCTGAACGCGCGCTTCGATGTCGGCCTTCTTGCCGGCGCCGTTGACGATCGTGGTGTTTTCCTTGTCGATCATCACCTTCTTGGCGCGACCGAGCATGGCGAGCGTGACGTTCTCCATCTTGATGCCGAGATCTTCCGAGATCGCCTGACCACCGGTGAGAACCGCGATGTCCTGCAGCATCGCCTTGCGGCGATCGCCGAAGCCCGGCGCCTTGACGGCGGCAACCTTCAGACCGCCGCGCAGACGGTTGACGACG
>JBATYU010001138.1:0-2910 GCA_049674245.1 Bradyrhizobium sp.
GTTCCGGGCGGATCGCAGGTGTGCAAGAAGATTCATCCCATCGCCATCGGGTAAACCGAGATCCAGCACCGCTGCGTCGTAGAGCGTGAGCGACAGGGCTTCCAGAGCATCCGCGCATCGGCTCACCGCGTCGGTCACGAAACCCGCCTGCCTCAGCGAATCCGAGAGGAGCTCCACGATCCGAGCCTCATCTTCGACGATCAGGAGGCGCATGCTTCACCCACGGCGCATCATAGCTTCCGCGAAGCCTCATCGCGCCAGAACAAACTCGATCACGGCACTTTTACCGCAATATTAAGCCGTCCGCTCCTGCGTAAAACTGCCTTAAATATGGTCCGCTTGTCTTCGCGCGCGCTCCGCTAACCAGGGAGGGACGCGTGGCAAGCCTGCATTGGATGGCTGCGAGTGTCTTGACGGCATTTGCGGCCGCATCGTCTGCCGCCGCGGCAGACGATGCTGCCCTGCTGAAACAAGCACAAGAGATCTTCAAGTCGCTGCCGAAGGACATGGCGACCTCCGAGTTCCCGGTCACGAAGCCACGCGTCGAGCTCGGGCGGATGCTCTTCTTCGATCCCCGCTTTGCGATCGACGCCAATGTAAGCTGTGCGACATGCCACCAGCCCACCTTGTACGGAACCGACGGGCTGACAAAGTCAATCGGCGTGCAGCAGCGACGCCAACCGCGCAATGCTCCGACGATCCTGAACTCGGCTATGAACATCAACCACTGGCGCGGCGATCGCGACAGCGTCGAGGATCAGGCGGTCAAGGCGCTGATCGCACCGGTCAACACCGGTCAACCGGACGAGAAGGCGGTTCTCGACCGGCTGGCCCTGATACCCGGTTACGCTCCGCTCTTCAAAGTCGCGTTTCCCGATGATGCGGCGCCGACGACCTTGCAGAACATGGCGAAGGCAATCGGTTCCTATGAGCGGACCTTGGTGTCACGTTCCACGTTCGATGCGTACCTTGCCGGCGACGTCAACGCCCTTTCGCCAACGGCTCGCGCCGGCCTCGAGAAATTCATCGTAAGTGGCTGCGTTGCTTGCCACGAAGGCGTCGGGGTGGGTGGCGGGATGTTCCAGAAGTTCGGCGTGCTCGATGATTACTGGAAGGCGACGGGCAGCCAAACGATCGACAAGGGACGTATCGACGTGACCAAAAATCCAGACGATCTCTACGTTTTCCGCGTTCCGAGCCTGCGCAACGTCGCCATGACAGCCCCCTACTTTCACGACGGGTCAATTGCTGCCTTGCCCGACGCGGTCAGGGTCATGGGGCGCGTCCAGCTTGGCTTGACGCTCGCTGACGCCGACATCGGTGAAATCGTTGCATTCCTCGAGAGCCTGACCGGTGAGCTCCCGGCGAATTTCGCCACGGTCCCGGCGCTTCCGCCGGGGTCCGTGGCTCTGGGGAAATAGTCGGAGGGCCCGATCCGCACGAATTTGTGATGCGCAATTTGACCGCCAGTTTGAGGGTGTGAGTTCTTCGCGAAAAACAAGCGCGAGTGGTCCGACGAGAAGGGCGCCTTCGCCATGCCCGGTGCCGGTTCCTCTTGCGTTTGCGGCGGCGCCTAACTAACAACACCCGCAGGGGAAGAGCAGTCTCCCCTTGAGACCTCGGTCCAAGTACTGCGCAACACTCGACGTGTCGAGGAGGTTTGCGCATGGACGACGCTAGGCACTCAATTCCCCAGATGCCCTTGATGCCCGGCGCGGCGCCGAAGCGGTGCCGATCGTCATCGACGTGCGGCGCGATGCCGGCTTTGCCGGCGCCGCCCGTGCTTGCGGCAGGCAACGGCATTACGCCATTCGACCAGATCGAGATCGCGCCGTTGCCATGAATCCGTAATGAACCAGCCATCTGCCGCATTCACTTTCGGCGGCCTCAACACAAGGAGTTTGCCATGACCATCGCAACCGAACGCCGAAGCTTCATTCAGGGAGCAGGACTCGTCGCCGCCGCTGCTGCATCGACAGCAACGCTGGCGGCGAGCTCTGCGTTCGCCCAAACCAGCCAACCAAGCGGAGCCAAAACGATGCCGTATCAAGCAAAGCCCCTGTCACTCGACCCGAAGTCGATCAAGGGAATTTCGGAAAAGGTTCTCGTGAGCCACTATGAAAATAACTACGTTGGCGCCGTCAAGCGCCTCAACGCGATCGGCGCGCAGCTGGCCGAGCTCGATTTCGCCAAGGCGCCGAATTTCATGGTCAACGGCTTGAAGCGCGAAGAGTTGATTGCTGCAAACTCGATGATCCTGCACGAGATATATTTCGACGGGCTCGGTGGCGGCGGTGGTGCGGGCGGCGCGCTGGCCGACGCCATCGCCCGCGATTTCGGCAGCCTCGAGCGCTGGCGCACGGAATTTGTCGCGATGGGCAAGGCGGAAGGCGGCGGATCCGGCTGGGTGATCCTTTCCTACTCGCCGCGCGACAAGCGTCTCGTCAATCAATGGGCGGCGGACCACACCACGACGCTCGCCGGCGGCCGGCCGGTGCTGGTGCTCGACATGTACGAGCACGCCTATCACATGGATTATGGTGCGGCGGCCGCGCGCTATGTCGACATCTATATGGAGGCAATCCGCTGGGACAACGCTGCCAAGCTGTACGATCAGTACAGCCGCGAAGCCTAGCGTCCGCGCGCGACGCCTCGCGCAAAGCCGCACGATCGACCGGCCGCAAGGCCGGCGCGATCGTTCGAGCCGACGAGATGAACAGATGAGCGATCTGTCGGCTCAACCAAGGAGGACCTAACGATGCGTAAGATGCTGCTCTGGACTACGATTTCTATTTTCGCGACTGCATTATTCGCTGGCGCGAACGCGCTGGCAGTCGACTGGCAGATTTTTACGGAACCATTCGTCACTCCCGCGCATGCTGCGGACATCGACTGGCAAAAGGTCGACGA
>JBATYU010001139.1:0-21969 GCA_049674245.1 Bradyrhizobium sp.
CTTTATCGACATGATCGCAGCCTCGGTCGCGCCGATCCGCAAGCCTCTGCCGGGCACGCAGATGGCCCGCGGCGTCAAGGGCCGCAAGCGCATCGTCGCATATTTCTCGGAACAAATTCCGATCCGCCGCGAAAAGGGCGGCGACGACCTGTTCTCGCAGCTATGCCGCGCCACGCATGAAGACGGCGCGCTGCTATCGACGCAGGACATCGTCGATCACATGAGTTTCCTGATGATGGCGGCGCACGATACCCTGACCTCGTCACTGACGTCCTTCATCGCCGCGCTCGCCGCTCATCCGCAGTGGCAGGACAGGCTGCGCAACGAGGTCGCGGGCCTCGGCATCGCGCCAGACCAGCCGACGACGCTGGACAAGCTCGAAGCCATGCCACTATGCGAAATGGCCTTCAAGGAAACGATGCGCATGAAGCCGCCGGTGCCCTCGATGCCGCGTCGCGCGGTCCGCGATTTCAGCTTCAAGGGCTATGCGATCCCGGCCGGCACGCTGATCGGCATCAACCCGCTGTTCACGCATCACATGCCCGAGATCTGGCCCGATCCCGAAACATTCGATCCGATGCGCTTCACTGACGAGGCGCAGCGCAATCGCCATCGCTTCGCCTACGTGCCGTTCGGCGGCGGCGCGCATATGTGCCTCGGGCTGCACTTCGCCTACATGCAGGCGAAATGCTTCGCCCGGCATTTTTTGCAAAATCTCAGCGTCTCGCTGGAGGACGGCTACAAGCCGCAGTGGCAGATGTGGCCGATTCCAAAACCGCGCGACGGATTGCGGGTGACGCTGAAGCCGGTTTGGTAGCGGATCAGGCCGCGGTCGGCGCAGCGATCCCGACCACGTCGATCCCGTCGGCGCGTCCGCGAATAGGCAAGCGCCCGAGTTCGCGAACCGCGAACGGCGGCATTGAGTTGAACCGCTCCATCGCCGCACGGGACGCCAGAAAGCCGCCATCCACGTCGCGGCTGAGTTCCTCAAGCCGTGCCGCGGTATTCATGACGTCGCCATTGAAAACAATGGCACGCTTGACGTCGCCGATCTCGCCGACGATCACCGGCCCGAAATGCAGGCTGCCGCGGATCCGCGGCGCCGCGCCGAACTCGCGCTCGAACTGGCTCGATGCCCGTGACAGCTCGTCCCGCATCGCCAGAAAGCAGTGCAGCGGGCGGCAATCGACCGTGCCGCCGCGCTCCTGCCAGGTCACGATCATCTCGTCGCCGACATAGTCGAGAACTTCGCCGCGATAATCGACGACGGCAAGGGTGAGCAGGCGGAAGGTCCGATCGAGAAAGCGATGGATGGCGATGCCGCCGAGCCGCTCGGCGAGCCCTGTCGATCCCGCGATATCGACGAACAGCACGAAGCGGCTTTCCTCGACCGGGGAATGATACCGCCCGGTGACGAAGTTCAGAAGCGGGCGCGGCCCGATGATGTTGGAGAGCGCCAGCGCCAGATTCACCACAACCGAGATTGCAAGGGAATAGAAGAAGCCGGACCAGAAGTTCTGGCTGGAAATTTTCAGGGACAGTCCGGCGATCCTTTCGGCGAAATAGGACCACTGGATGACGGCGATGACCGCTCCGTAAATGGTGCTCCGTACCATCAGATTGGCGGTGAAGGGAAGACCGCCAAGCCACAGACGCATCGGGCCTTCCAGGACGAACAGCTCAATGCTCCCGAGCGCGAGGCTCATGACCAGCCCGTACGCAATTCCCACCATGATGCCCAAAGGCGCCGTGCGGCCTTGCGCGATGCTGAATGCTACCCCCGCGATGACCCCGGCGACAACGATCCAGCCAAGCAGCCGCAGATTTCGTTCGAGTCTTGGGTTCATGCGATCCATCCGTGCGCCACAACCGGTTCAGACGATGCGCAGATGCGGTGCGCCGCTTCCGCGAACATGATGTCCTCGACCCCGGAAGACGCGGTAATCGCGCGGGCGGCGATAGCTATTCGATGAACGTCGTAAGCTGCGCGCCTTCATCGGCGACGAACACCGCGATCAGTTCCGCGGGCTCGGTATTGCTGGCGTTGGCCGAGACCAGGTGGGTCGCGCCCGGCGGCTCGAAAAACGATTGCCCCACCTTGAAGGTCTCGACCGGGCCGCCGGCCAATTGCGAACGGATTTCGCCCTTGGTGATGTAGGCGGTAACCGAGCCCGCGTGCCGATGCGCGCGGGTGAAGCCGCCCGGGCCATAAAATACCCGCAGGATCGTGATGCGCTTGCCGGGCACATTCGGAAGCGGATAGGAGGCGACCGGCTCGACGGTATCGAGCGCCGAGCCGGCCGGATCGGAAGCCGCGCATAGCGGCGCGATGACGGTCGAGATCGCGTCCATCGTCAGCGGCAGCACTTTGCCGATCGCGAAGGCGCACGCAAGACCGGCGATAATAGCGAGATGAAACGGCCGGGCGTCAGCCCGCGCTAGCCTTGCTCGGGGTGCTGCGAACATCACTGTCTTCCCCTTTTTTGCCCTGATGATTTTCCTGCAGCGCTATTTGTTCTGATCGAACGCCTTGCGCAGCGCGACATAGCCCTGCTGCTGCTGGGTCCAGTTGCGGCCGCCGGTGATGGCGCCGTCAACCACCAGATCGTGCCCGTTGATGAAGCTTGACTCGTCGCTGGCAAGAAATACCGCGGCTTGTGCGATATCCTCAGGCAGTCCGGCACGCGGGATCGGCTGCGCGGCCTTGTAGACCTCGCGCATCACGTCAGGCGTCTTCTCCGCTGCCTCGACCGAAAGGCCGAGCGCCTTGCCGAAAATGCCGGTGGCGATCGCGCCCGGAGAAATCGAGTTGACGCGGATGCCGGATTCGCCGAGCTCCATCGCGACGCATTTGGTGAGGTGGATCACCGCGGCCTTGCCCGCGCCGTACACCATCGAGGACGAGAAACCGGCAAGCCTGCCGGCGATACTGCCATTGTTGATGATGCTGCCAAACCCCTGCTTTTTCATATAGGGCGCGGCGTGCTTCATGCCGAGCATGACGCTGCGTACCAGCGTCGCCATCGCAGCGTCGAAGCGCGCGACCTCGAGCCCCTCGATGCCGCCGGTCTGTGCCGGGCCGCCGGCATTGTTGAACAGGCAATCGAGGTGGCCGAACTTGTCGACCGCTAGCGCAATCAACGCGCACATCTGCTCCTCGACCGTGACGTCGGTCTTAAGGAAGATACAGTTGGCGCCGAGCTTCTTGGCCAATGCCTCGCCCTCGGCCACGCGGCGGCCGGCGATGACGATTTTTGCACCCTCGGCCACGAAGACCTCGGCGGTGCGCAGCCCGATGCCGCTGGTTGCGCCGGTGATGACCGCGACCTTGCCATTGAGCCGTCCCATATTGTTATCCTTTCAGTATCGTCGAAAGCGATTTGAAGCCGACCAACCGAGCCGCGCGTCCTGTCCGGGACCAATATATTCCCGCAGCGGGGAGGCAACGCAAGCTGTGCTTGCGCGCACGGAATGCTATTTTGCACCTGTCCGGCCTTATTTTGGATTCGCTGATCACGTGAAGTGACGACACCCATGAAGAAATTGACCGACGAGTTCAGGCGCAGCTGGCAGGGAACATCGCAACCATCGCCGATTTTCAGCGTCGGATTTGCAATATGCTGCCTGGCGCTCGCAACAGCGGCGCGGTGGGGCCTGGCGCAGATCCGGCCCGACGTGTTCTTCACGCCGTATTTGCCGGCGGTTTTCTTCGCCACGGCGTTGGGCGGGGCACGGATGGGAATTGTGACGGCGATTGCCAGCGGCGCGCTGGGGGTCAGCGTCGATTTCAGCGACGCAAGGGCTGATCCTGCAAGGCTTGCGCTGCTGCTGATTTTTTGGTTCGTGTGCGGCTTCACGATATGGGGCGTCGCGCATTATCGATCGATCGTCGCGCAGCAACGCCAGATTTCGAAGCGCCTGATCCAGGAGGAGGAATACCGCAAGCTTCTGGTCGACGAGCTCCAGCACCGGCTCAAGAACAAAGCCTCGACGATCCACGCTGTGCTGCACCAGGTGCTTCTGGATCAACCGCAAATCTGGGCCGGCATCGATCACCGTATCCGGGCGCTGTCGGCAACCGACGACCTGATCGCAAAGGTCGACGGCACCGGCTGCGATATCAGAGATCTGTTGCGGTCCGAGCTCGGCCCTTATGGCCATGTCCGCTTTACGCTGAACGGCAATCCGCTGTTCCTTCCCGCCAAGCTGGCGGTGAGCCTGGCGCTGATCTTCCACGAACTCGCTACCAACGCCGGCAAATACGGCGCGTTTTCTTCCGCGCACGGGCTGTTGCAGGTGTCATGGTCGGTGTCCGACGATCGCCTCAATGTAACCTGGGACGAGACCGAAGGTCCCGCGGTCGACAATGTCGGCGCAGCCGGTTTCGGGACCAAATTATTGAAGTCGGCGCTGCTTTCATTCGACGGCAAGACCGAGATCGCCTTTTTGAAGACCGGCGTTCATTGCACCCTGCAATGCCGTGTGCCGCGAACGGACACCGTTGCTCCGGCCTTCGCCGGAGGACGCCGTTGACGTTCTGTTAATGACGACTTGTGGCGCTTCGACTCCCGCCGATTTTATGGTTCCGCGCCGGCATGTTTCTCAGTTCTGCTTAACCAAAACTAAGAGCGAACCCGTCACAGTCGGCTTTCATGCAAAGTCGACCCACATACGACCTGCAGATCGGCGCGACGCAGGGCGAGTGCGAACGCGCGGCGAAAACCGAGCTCAATATCCTGAAGGATGTGCTCAGGATGCTGCCCGCCGGTGTCACAATTCAGGACGAGCATGGCGACTTCGTGCTGGTCAACGAGGCTGCCGCGGCGCAGCTCCGGATTGGCGGCGGCGTCCCGGCTGCGCCACATTCGCAGGAATTGAGCCATCGCCGCGAAACTGGTCTTGAGTTGCTCCGTTCCGGCCGCGCGGCGGTTGCCGAGGAATGCGTCACTGGTGGCAACGCCAGACAAGTCCTGCTCACCTCGCACCGGCCGGTGCGCATCGCGGACCGCAACCTACTGCTTTCGGCTTCCGCCGATATCAGCGAACAGAAGGCCTTCGAGGACCAGTTGTTCCGCTCGGCCTATTATGACGAATTGACCGACTTGCCGACGCGGCGCGTGATCGAGCATCGCGCCGCCAGCCTGCTGCAGCCCGATGCCGATAGGCAAAAATTCGCGCTCGCGCTTCTCGACATCGACAATTTCAAACACATCAACGACTATTACGGCCATGGCATCGGCGATGCGCTGCTGGTGGAGGTCGCCACGCGGCTCGGACGTGGCTTGCGCCAAACCGACATGCTGTCGCGGATCTCCGGCGACGAGTTCTTGCTGCTGCTCAGCCCGATCGAGGGCGAGTGCGAGGTGGCGGAATACATCCGCCTGACGCAGGAGCGGCTGACCGCGCCGTTTTTCATCGACGGCTCGGAGATCTTCGCGTCGACCTCGATCGGCGTCAGCCTGTATCCCGATCACGGCAGCAGTTACGACGTGCTGTGCCAGAACGCCGACATAGCGATGTATCGTGTCAAAAGCGACGGCAAGGGCACCGTGGCCTTTTTCAACGCCAGCATGGAGCGCGAAGCGCAGGCGCGAATGAGGGTCGAACAGTCGTTGCGGCTGGCGATCCTCGAAAAGCGCTTTTGCTGTGCCTTTCAGGCCAAGGTCGATATCAGGACGCAAGCCATCAAGGGTATCGAGGCGCTGGTGCGCTTGCGCGACGACGAAGGGGTGATTCAGGCCCCCGGCACCTTCATCAACCTCGCCGTCGAATTGGGACTGATCGACGAACTCACTTTTCTCGTGCTGGCGGAGATCGTCAAGTCGATCGATCTGATCAACGCGACCTTCGGCCCCGAGACCACGATCAGCATCAACGTCGCGGCCAAGCAGGCCGGCAATGCCGAGTTCATGCGTTCGTTCGCGCTGGCGCTGGAGGGGACGGGTTTTCCAGGGCGATTCATGATCGAGGTGACGGAGGACGCTTTCGTCGCCAAGACCCACTTCCAGACCGAAATCCTGCCGATCTTCCGCAAGCTCGGCGTCGGCATCTCGATCGATGATTTCGGCATCGGCTATTCATCGCTGTCGGCGCTTGCCGACATCACCGCCGACGAGATCAAGATCGACCGTTCCTTCATCACCGACATTCATAAACGGCCGCGCAGCCAGGGCATCTTGCGGGCGATCGAATCCCTGAGCGAGGCGCTCGGCATGACGGTCATCGCCGAAGGCATCGAGTCCTTCGAGGAGCTTGCCTATCTGCAGGCCGCGACCAAAATCCGTTACGCGCAGGGCTACTACTTCGCCCAGCCGGTCTTCCTGGAAGAACTAAGGCCCGCTATCGCGTACACCAGCGAAGCGCGCGTCAGCATGGCGAGCCGCCCGCGAGAGGCGAACCGCATCTCCTATTTGCGCGGGTATGGTAATCGCCGCTGACGGGCACGTCCCGCGGTGCGACCGCGGACGCCGAGGCGCATCGGATGCGGACAGGATGCCTTCCGCCAGCAGCCGCCGATTAAGCTTTAGGTAACCGGTTTTCCTAACCGCCCGTGGCATTTTTGCATTGTATGAATGCCCCTCCGGAGTCAGGGAATGCACGAATTTATTTCCGCCATTTGGGGCAGAATGTCCCGAACCCCAGTGATTGGGCCAAAGGGTGTTGCCGCGTCGGTTCGACGGGACCCGCTGCTCTGGCTGACGATCTGCGGCGGCCTCCTGATCGCGGCGATCATCATCGGCACCATCGTGATGGTCGGCGAGTTCCGCGAGCGGGCGCTCAGCAACAGCGAACGCGAGCTGGAAAATACCGTCTTGTTGCTTACCCGTCACTTTGACCAGCAGCTCGAGGACTCCGAGATCATGGCCAACGACCTGATCTCCGAGATGAAGATTTCCGGGATCGCCTCGCCCGAGACGTTCAAGGAGCGGATGTCCGGCGCAGAAGCCCATGAGATGCTGAGGTCCAGGGTCAGCGTCCTCTCTTATATCGGCGAGGTCACGGTCTTCGATTCGGAAGGACAGATGATCAACTCGTCGGCAGCCTGGCCGGTGCCATCGATCAACGTTGCCGACCGGGAATATTTCAAGGCTTTCAAATCGGATTTACAATCGGACAAGCCGATCGTCGAGCCGGTTCGCAGCTACCTCACCGGCGACTGGACCGCCGTGATCGCCCACCGGCTGAGCGGCCGCAACGGCGTATTTCTGGGTGTGGTCTCGCGGCGCATCGAGCCCGCCAATTACGAGAAATTCTTCGCCTCCGTGGTGCTCGGACAGGGTGCTGCGATTGCCCTGTTGCATCGCGACGGCACCATCCTGGCGCGTTATCCGCGCGTCGACTCGATGGTCGGGAAGAAGTTGAAAGCGGCGCAGCTTTTACAGAGCGTTTTTACCAAGGGCGGCCTCCAAACGCTACGCGTGCAAAGCCCGGTCGATCACCAGGACAGACTAGCCTGCGCGGCCGAGCTCAGCCGTTTCCCGATGATCATTATCGCGACCAACACCGTTGCGGCCGCGCTGTCGGACTGGCGCGAGCAAACCGGGTTTCTGATCGTTGCCGCTGGCCTGTCCGCGGCGATTATTGCCTTCATCCTCCATTCGATCGTCCGGCAGATAAAGCGGCAAAATCAGGAATCCCAGCGGCGGCTGGAGTCCGAGAAGCACCGGCTGGACACCGCGCTCAACAACATGACGCAGGGCCTTGTGCTGTATGACGCCTCCGCCCGCGTCGTCATCTGCAACCAGCGCTATGTCGACATGTACGGGCTGTCGACCGACATCGTGAAGCCGGGTTGCCATTTCTACGACCTGATCCAGCATCGCAAGGACACCGGTTCCTACGATGGCGACGTTCACGAGTTCTGTTCGAACATCATGCGGAACGTGGCACAGGGCAAGGTCTCTTCGACGGTCATGGAAGGCGGCGACGGACGCGCCTTCATGATCGTCAACAAGCCCTTGGCGCAGGGCGGATGGGTCGCGACCATCGAGGACATCACGGCACGTGTCAATCTCGAACAGGAGCGCGACCGCAACCAGACCTTCCTGCGCGAGATCATCGATCACATTCCCTCGCAGATCACGGTGAAGGACGCGCGTGACCATCGCTATCTGCTGGCCAACCGGGTGGCCGAGGTGCAATTCGGGCTGTCGCGCGATGCCATCGTCGGCAAGACCGCCTTCGACCTGTTTTCGAAGCAACTCGCCGAGAGAATCGCCACCGATGACGAGCGGGCGCTGCAATCGGCCGACGGCTTGTTGCTGGACGAACATGCTTTCGAAAGCGAGTCGATGGGCCGCCGCTACATTACCTCAAAGCGCATCGGAATCCGGGATCAGGCCGGCGACCCCCGGTATATCATCAACGTGGTCGAGGACGTCACCGAACGGCGGCTCGCCGACGAGAAAATCGCTCATATGGCGCATTACGACGCGCTGACGGATTTGCCGAACCGGACGCTGTTCCGTGCGCGGATCGAACGCGAACTCGAGAAGGTCGGCGAAGGCGAGCAGTTTGCATTGCTCTATATCGACATCGACGAGTTCAAAGGCATCAACGACTCGCTCGGACATCACGTCGGCGACGAGTTGTTGAAGACGGTGGCGAGCCGCATCAGGGGCTGCCTCAAGCAGGCCGACCTGATCGCGCGTCTCGGCGGCGACGAGTTTGCGGTGATCCAGACGGCGGTCGGAAGCCCCGCCGACGTCGTGGAATTCGTAATGCGAATTCACGAGACGATCCGCCAGCCCTATCAGTGTCTCGGCCATCAGCTTTCGACCGACGCCTCTATCGGCATTGCGCTGGCGCCGCAGGATGGCATCGAGCTCGACCAGCTCATCAAGAACGCCGATCTCGCGATGTATGCCGCCAAGGCCGAGGGGCGGCGTACCCACCGCTTCTTCGAGCCGGCCATGCACGCCAGCGCCAAGGCCCGGCTTGACATGGAACTGGATCTGCGGGAGGCGATGGTCAACAGCGGCTTCGAAATCCACTACCAGCCGGTCGTCAATCTCCAGCGCGATGAAGTGTCCGGGTGCGAAGCGCTGCTACGCTGGCGCCATCCCGTACGCGGCATGGTCTCTCCGGCCGAATTCATCCCCGTTGCGGAAGATACCGGCCTGATCAACGAGCTCGGCGACTGGGTCCTCAACACCGCTTGCGCCGAGGCCACGAGCTGGCCGGATCAAATCCGGCTCGCCGTCAACGTTTCGCCGGTTCAGTTCAACTGCGCAACGCTGGCGCTGAAGATCACCAGCGCCCTTGCCGCTTCCGGTCTTTCGCCGACGCGGCTGGAACTGGAGATCACCGAGGCGGTACTGATCCGCGACGACGAGGCCGCGCTCGCGATCCTGCACCAGCTCCGCGCCATCGGCGTGCGGATAGCGCTCGACGATTTCGGCACCGGCTATTCCTCGCTGAGCTATCTGAGGCGCTTTCCGTTCGACAAGATCAAGATCGACCGCAGCTTCGTCACCGACATTGCGGAAGCCGACGGCTCGTCGGCGATCGTGCAGGCGGTAGTCAACATCGCCGCCGAACGCAACATCACGACGACGGCGGAAGGCGTCGAGACCGAGCGGCAAAAGCAAATGCTTCGCGCCTTGGGCTGCACCGAGATGCAAGGCTATTTGTTCAGTGCCGCGAAACCTGCTGCAGAAATGAGGAAACTGCTGGGCGCAAGCGGTGGAAAGGCAGCCGCCATGGCCTGATGACAAGGTCGCGGCGCTCGTCGCCGGTTGGATTCTGGGGCGGGCGGACCAGGCGCCTCGGCAGAAATCGCGTGATCTCCACTGACACCATGCTGGCCGATTTCGCCCGGCTGTAGCCCGCGGAGCCCGCGTCGGCCTCTCCAAATTCCGCCCGGCGCATTCGCGGCGCAGCCGCGGTCGTCGCTGTTTTTTCAAAACCCAACTATCGCCCTTGCCGCTGCGGGGCTATAACCAACCGGCAATAATGCCGCGCGACGGGTCCTTGCATGCAGCCTGTGTCCATCCTCCTGAACATCTTCTGGATTCTGATCGGCGGCGCCTGGATGGCCTTTGGCTGGCTGGTCGCCGCCATCGTCATGGCGATCACGATTATCGGCCTGCCGTGGGCGCGTGCGGCGTTCAATATCGCCGTCTATACCGTGCTGCCGTTCGGCTCGAAGGCGGTGCGCCGCGACGAAGTCACCGGCCAATCCGATATCGGGACCGGTCCGTTGGGCGTGATTGGCAATCTGATCTGGCTGGTGCTCGCCGGCTGGTGGCTTGCGCTCGGCCATGTCATCACCGCGATCCTCCTGGCCGTGACGATCATCGGCATCCCCTTCGCATGGGCGCATCTGAAGCTTGCCGGCATCGCGCTATGGCCGATCGGCAGGGTCATCGTGCCTGCCTGAGCCCCGCTTGCTTTCGAACTGCGCCGCCAGCCGGCTGCGATTATGTTCGGCGAGAATCGGACGGACCAGCCGTCCAAAGCGGTCGGCCTCCTCGTCATGCAGATAGCCGGACAGGCAGAATGAGTGGCAGCCGGCGTCAATGAACTGCTGCAGCATATCGGCGCACTGGGCGGGATTGCCGACCACCGCGATGCCCGCACCCGGCCGGACCTTGGTGATGCCGGTCCATAGATGCGGCAGCAGGAGGTCGCCGTGCTCACGGGCAAGCGCTTGCACGCGCTGGTTGGCCACGGAATTGTTGTAAAGCGTCTTCATCTCCTGCTTCTGTCGCTCGGTCGCGTGGCGTACCAGTCGATCGGCAGCCTCCCATGCCTCGCTTTCATCTTCGCGGCAGATGACCTGCAGGCGCATGCCAAAGCCGATGTCGTTCTCGCGATCATGCACCGTTGCCATCTGCCTGATCTCGGCGATGTTTTGGGCGATGCGCTCTGGCAGATCGCCCCAGAACAGATGAACATCAGAATGTTTGGCCGACAATTCCCAGGCCTGGCGGGAGCCACCGCCCAGGTAGAATTTCGGAAACGGCTGCTGGTGCGGTCGCGGCCTGATATGTACCCCCGACAGCGTGTGGTACTTTCCTTCGAAGTGCACCGGCCCGCGCGCGGTCCATAGCGCTTTCAGGATCGAGACCTCCTCCTCCATCAGCGCGTAACGCTCTTCCTTGGCGTAGCGCACGCCCTCGGCTTCGATCTCGCTTTCATTCTGCCCCGCGATCAGGTTGATGCAGATGCGCCCACCCGACATCTGGTCGAAAGTCGAGATCATCTTGGCGAGCAGCACCGGATTGATGTAGCCAGGCCTTGCTGCGATCAGCGGCTTGATCTTCGACGACCGCGCCGCCATGAACGCGCCCGATATCCATGCCTCCCAGCACGTCGAGCCGACAGGTATCAAGAGATACTCGAAGCCGGACCTCTCCGCCGCCTGCACCACGCGGTCGCACAGTTCCGGCGAGCCCGGCACCTGGGCTTCGACCAGGCCATAGGCCGTGGTGTCGCCATGCGTGGGCAGATACCAGCCGAATTCCAGCGGGCGCATGGACCTTCTCCCTCGCACAGCTCGGTTGCTCGATTTCCTCGGGGGGCAGTCTACAGCCTGCGTCGGGCCGGACAATCCGCTCGCCGCAAGGCCGTTGCCGATATCAGGCCAATCGGCTAAATGAGGCTTCTAACGCACCCGTAGCTCAGCTGGATAGAGCGTTGCCCTCCGAAGGCAAAGGTCACACGTTCGAATCGTGTCGGGTGCGCCAGCTTTTCTTTGTTTTACAACGCGATATGCAGACCCAGCCTGAGAATTAAGTGCTGGTTCGTTCGCGCGAGTAAGCAATTGGGAGAAACTTTCTACACGCACTTTAATTGGCGCTCGCAATGCAGATCGATCCAGTCCGTCGAGAGGAAGTTGGTCGAGTTAGCGGGAGCTAGCGAGACCTAACATCCACAACGGCCGCTTCGCGCAAGTAGCATCATTGCCAAGAGTTCAGCTTTGGACCCACACCGACATCCGCGACGCATTTTCTGAGCCTGTCCTTGTCTGTTTTTGCATAGACAGCCACTAACCACCCGTAGAAGCTTGCGCGCAGAACAAACTCTCCTGATAGCCAAACTTCCCGCTAGACCCGGCAAATCAAAGGACCCGGAAAACCCTATCTGGACGGATTGCAGTGATGGAGTAGTCTGCGTCTCAAGTTGCCGGCGTCCCGTTCTTTGGAGTTTCGACCCATGATCGCCCAACTCACAAAATACGAACGGCAGCTTGCGCTCATCATCCTGCTTGCAGTGTCGGTGTGCGGATTAGCGATGGCGGCCGGCGGGGCTGGCGATCCGCTAGGTGTTCATGGCGCCATAGTGCTGCTGGCAGGCATATTGGGAACGTTCGGCGTCATTTCCGGTTACTATGACCCAGAGCCCGGCGACGACCGACTGGACCGTTATTTTGATGATCCCAGCCGGATGGGCATTGTCCTCGCGATGGTCTGGGTCGTGGCGGCGCTTTTTGTCGGCGACTGGATCGCGTGGCAACTCGCCTATCCGGACCTGACTTTTGATGCCGCATGGTCGAGCTTCGGACGCCTCCGTCCGGTGCACACCTCCGGTGTGATCTTCGGGTTCGGTGGCAACGCCCTGATCGCAACCTCGTTCTATGTCCTGCAGCGAACCTCGCGTGCGCGGTTGCCCGACCAGTTGAGCCCGTGGTTTGTGCTGCTGGGATACAATCTGTTCTGCGTCATCGCCGCGACCGGCTATCTGATGGGCGTCACGCAGTCGAAAGAATATGCCGAGCCGGAATGGTATGCGGACATCTGGCTGGTCATCGTGTGGGTGACCTATTTCATTATCTATTTGCGCACGCTGGTTCGCCGCAAGGAGCCGCATATCTACGTGTCGAACTGGTACTACATGGCCTTCATTCTGGTCGTGGCGATCCTCCACATCGTCAACAATCTGGCGGTGCCGGTTTCGCTCGGACATGCCAAGAGCTATTCGGCCTTTTCGGGTGTGCAAGATGCGATGACGCAGTGGTGGTACGGCCATAACGCGGTCGCGTTCTTCCTGACCGCCGGCTTCCTCGGCATGATGTATTATTACTTGCCGGTCCGGGCCGGCCGCCCGATCTTCTCCTATCGGCTGTCGATCATCAGCTTCTGGGGCATCACCTTTATGTATATGTGGGCGGGCTCGCATCATCTGCACTACACGGCGCTGCCGCAGTGGGTACAGACGCTCGGCATGACGTTTTCGGTGATGCTGCTGGTGCCGTCGTGGGCGTCCGCCGGCAACGCACTGCTCACATTGAACGGCGCCTGGCACAAGGTTCGCGACGACGCGACCCTACGCTTCATGATGGTCGCGGCGGTATTTTACGGTCTGGCCACGTTCGAAGGTTCATTCATGGCCATTCGACCCGTCAACTCGCTATCGCACTATACCGACTGGACCGTCGGACACGTTCATGTGGGCGCGCTCGGCTGGGTCGCCATGATTACATTCGGGGCAATCTACGCGTCGGTGCCATGGCTCTGGAAGCGGGAGCGGATGTATTCCAGCAAGCTGGTGGAGGCACATTTCTGGCTCGCGCTTTCCGGAACTGTTATCTACGTCTTCGCGATGTGGAATTCCGGCATCATCCAGGGATTGATGTGGCGAACCTACAACGAGAGCGGAACGCTCGCCTATTCCTTTGTCGACACCCTGGTTGCGATGCATCCCTATTATATCGCTCGCGCCGTCGGCGGCCTGCTGTTCCTGATCGGCGCGTTAGTCGGTAGCTACAACATCTGGATGACCATACGAACGGCCGACCAGCCGGCCGACCAAAGGCTTGCCGATCGTCCCGTTCCCGCGCTCGCAGGCGCCGTCGCGCCTCAACCGGCGGAGTGAACGCGCATGTTCAACCTGCATTACCAGATCGAGCGCAAGACCATCGGTTTGCTGCTTGCCATCATCGGCGTCGCCAGCATCGGCGGCGCGGTCGAGATCGTACCATTGTTCACCATTCATCAGACCGTCGAAGACGCGCCAGGCATGCGGGTCTATACGCCGCTCGAGATCGCAGGCCGCAACATCTACATCCGTGAGGGCTGCTACGCCTGCCATTCGCAGATGATCCGGACGTTGCGTGACGAGGTTGAACGCTACGGCCCATATTCGCTCGCGGTCGAATCCAAATACGATCATCCGATGCTCTGGGGATCGAAGCGGACCGGTCCGGACCTGGCGCGCATGGGCAACAAGTATTCGGACGAATGGCACGTGCGGCATCTCAACAATCCCCGCGACGTGGTTCCTGAATCAGTAATGCCGCATTATTCATGGCTCGGGCGCACGGAGCTGCGGAGCGACGACCTCGGCGCGCATCTCGCCGCACTACGCAAGGTCGGCGTACCCTATACCGACGACATGATCGCCAATGCGAAGTGGGATGCCTACGGGCAGGCGGCACCCGATACGCCTTACGCGGAAGGGGTCACCAAGCGGTATGGCGAGGCAACAAATGTGCGGGCCTTTGACGGCAAACCGGGCGTGCTCACCGAACTCGATGCTTTGGTCGCTTACCTGCAGATTCTCGGCAAGCTGACCGACGCTGCGCATAAGCCGGTCACCGCGACGGGAGGATGAATATGGACAACGACTTCATGGTCTGGTTTTCGAAGTCGTTCGGACTGTTTTATCTGATCGCGCTCTCGATCGGCGTGCTGGCTTATGCGTTCTGGCCGTCGAACAAGAAGCGGTTCGATGAGGCCGCGCAATCAATTCTCGACCATGAGGACAAGCCGCACAAGGACCAGCCATGGCGGTAGAGGAGCGCGACCCATACACCGGCTACATGACCACCGGTCATGAGTGGAACGGCATCAAGGAATTGAACACGCCGGTGCCCCGGCCGGTCTATTTCTTCCTGGCTGTGACGGCCTTGTTCGCTGTCGTCTACTGGGTGCTGATGCCGGCGTGGCCGCTCGGTGTGACCTACACCAAGGGCCTGCTCGGCATCGATCAGCGCAACGTCGTCACTGATAGTCTGAAGCAAGCGGCTCTCGAACGCGGCGTCTGGACCAGGCGCATCGAGGCCGAGAGCTTTAAGGACATCCAGGCCGATCCCCGATTGATGGAACGGGTGCGGCAGACCGGCCGGACGCTGTTCGGCGACAACTGCGCGGCATGTCATGGATCGAACGCAAAGGGCGGCAAGGGATTTCCGAACCTGACCACGGCGTCCTGGCTTTGGGGTGGCGATCCCGAAAGTATCGCCGAAACGATCCGGGTCGGCATTAACTCCGCCCATCCGCAAAGCCGGACATCGCAAATGATGGCTTTCGGGCGCGATCAACTGCTGAAGAAGGATGAACTCGACAACGTCGTGGCTTATGTGCGCAGCCTTTCTGATCCCGCCGTCGCGAAGGACGTGCCCGCGGCGAAGATCGACGCGGGCAAGGCCGTGTTCGCGACCAATTGCGTTGCCTGCCATGGTGACGACGCCAAAGGCAAAGCCGATCTCGGAGGGCCGGATTTGACCGATCGATTCTGGATCTACGGCGGCGACGCCGAGTCGATCTACACCACGGTATGGGGCGGCCGCCAGGGCCATATGCCTACCTGGGACGGAAGACTCTCGCCGCTCGATCGCAAGATTCTTGCACTCTATCTGTTCGACCTTCGCCGGGGGGACCGATGAGCGACGCCGGTGCAGCGACGGGGCATTCCAGGACAAGGGCCGTTGTTTGGGCCGCGGTCGGTGCCGGGCTGCTGTTGGTTCTGATCGCCAATTCGCATCTGGTCTATATGGCAGTCATGTCGCAACCGGAGTGCGTTGCGCATGTTCGCCAGGGCGAAGGCAGCCCGAGGGACGGAAAGTTCAGCGCGGCAAGGTCGTCATGCACACCACGATGAGAATGCAGGGAGACCAACGATGACTTCGATACCGGCCGTTGTCCCGCCTCTGCCGCGAGAGCAGACCTGGAAGCGAAACGTCGCCCCCGCAGCCGCTTTGGGCTGGCTCTCGGCTGGATGGCGCGACTTCACGATCTTTTCCGGGGCCAGCATCAGCTATGGGCTGCTCGTGTTTCTGGTGTCGGTAGTCACGGTCGTCGGTCTGTTTGCCCTGCGCCTCGACTATATCCTGTTTCCCGCGTTTGCGGGCTTCATGGTGGCTGGGCCGATAATTGGAATTGGACTTTACGAAAAGAGCCGGCGCATTGAGGAAGGCAAGCCCGTCAGCCTGTGGAACATGATCTTCGTCAAGCCGGAATCGGGCGGCCAGATTCTGTTTGCCGGCGTGATGCTTCTTGGGCTGACGCTGCTGTGGATGCGCGCGGCGGTCATCCTCTATGCGCTGTTTTTCGGCCTGCAGCCGTTTCCCGGCCTCGACCGCATCGTCCCGATGCTGCTCACGACCGAGATCGGCTGGGCGATGCTGGTGGTGGGCGGCGCGGTCGGCGGCCTGTTTGCGGCTTTCGCGTTCGCCATCAGCGCCTTTTCCATCCCGATGCTGCTGAGCGAGCGCACCGATGCGCTGACCGCCATGGGTACCAGCATGGCGCTGGTGTGGAACAATCTTCCGGTCATGCTGACCTGGGCGGCGATCATGCTCGCGCTGATTTTTGTCGGTATCGTCACCGGCCTTTTGGGAATGATCGTCGTTTTCCCGGTGCTGGGTCACGGAAGCTGGCACGCCTATCGAACGATGCGGTCCCGAGCCTAGGCGTTTGGAGTTCCCACGATGAGTTGCTGTGGCCCGGGGGCGGAATTGGCGTTGCTGGCGCCGGAGGCGGGCGAGGAAGTCTTGCTCGCGAGCCGCGTCGTAGCCGATGGCGTGCGCCAGACCGATCTGTCGGTGCCCACGATCCATTGCGGCGCGTGCATCCGGACGATCGAAAAGGCGCTCGGCGGGCTTGCTGGCGTGGAAAGCGCTCGCGTCAACCTATCGACCAGGCGGGTGACCGTCAGATGGCACTCCGACAGAACTCCGCCGCCCTTCCTGGAAACGCTCAAGCAGGCCGGTTTCGAGGCCCATTTGTTCGACATTGAGCCGCATGACAGGAACGGTGAACTGTCGGAATTGATACGCGCCCTTGCGGTCGCGGGATTCGCTGCCAGCAACATCATGTTGCTTTCCGTCTCGGTTTGGTCGGGCGCTGAATCCGAGACGCGCGACCTGTTTCACTGGCTGTCGGCCATCATCGCCCTGCCCGCGCTGGCCTATTCCGGCCGGATATTCTTCCGCTCGGCATGGAAGGCGCTGCGGCACCGGCGCGCGAATATGGATGTGCCGATCTCGATCGGCGTACTGCTCGCCTTCGGCATGAGCCTTTACGACACCACGCAGCATGGGCCGTACGCCTACTTCGATGCGTCGATCTCGCTGCTATTCTTCCTGCTGATCGGGCGCACGCTCGATCACATGATGCGCGAACGGGCGCGCCTGGCCGTGAAGGGACTGGCAAGACTCGCGGCGCGTGGCGCGCGGGTGCTGCAAGCGGACGGCAAGCAGGTCTATCTTCCGGTGAGCGAGATCGCGATCGGCATGACCATCATGCTGGCGGCCGGCGAACGCGTGCCGGTCGACGCAACCGTTACCAAGGGAGCGTCCGTACTAGATGCTTCGCTGGTCTCCGGAGAGCAAACACCGGTGCCGGCGACCGTCGGATCGGTGCTGCGGGCAGGCACGTTGAACCTTACCGGTCCGCTGACCATCGTCGCGACGGCGACACCGGACAATTCGTTTCTGGGCGAGATGGTGCGGATGATGGAGGCCGCCGAGGAAGGCCGCTCGGTGTATCGTCGCATCGCCGACCGTGCCGCCAGCCTGTACGCGCCGGTCGTCCATCTTACGGCCTTGTTCGCGCTTGCCGGTTGGCTCCTCGCAACGGGCGACCTTCACCGCGCGCTGACGATCGCCATTGCGGTTCTGATCATTACCTGTCCTTGCGCGCTTGGGCTCGCGGTCCCAATGGTGCAGGTTGTCGCGGCCCGGCGGCTGTTCGAGCGCGGCATTATGATGAAGGACGGTGGCGCGCTTGAGCGCCTTTCCGAAATCGACACCGTCGTGTTCGACAAGACCGGAACGCTGACGCTGGGCCGTCCGCGCTTAGTCGGATCGGACAGCATGGATCGTGAGGCAATGGGGATTGCGGCTGCACTGGCTTCTCATTCTCGCCACCCTTATTCGCGTGCGCTCGTCGAAGCCGCCGCCGAATTTGCTCCGTCCCGGATCGTATTCGATGAAGTCTCCGAGCACCCTGGATTCGGGCTTGAGGCGCGCTCCGGTGTGATCACGTATCGGCTCGGCCGCCCGGAATGGGCACTCGCGAGCTTGGCCGACGCCGGGCGGACATCGGGTGAGGAGTCCGTCGTGCTTTCCAAAGACGGAAGTCGTCTGGCCGAGTTTCATATTGAGGATTTTCTGCGAGCGAATGCAACGACAGCGGTGACCGAACTGATGAACGCCGGCATTCTGGTCCAGGTGGTTTCCGGCGATCGTGAAGCCGTAGTAGCGCCAATTGCTCGACAACTTGGTGTTCCCTTCTTCGCTGCCGTGCTGCCTGCCGGAAAGATCGCGCACATCGCAGCACTTGAAGCCTCAGGCCGAAAGGTCCTCATGGTTGGTGACGGCTTGAACGATTCGCCGGCCTTGGTGGCCGCGCATGCCTCCATGGCGCCGGCTACAGCGGCGGACATCGGACGTAACGCGGCCGATCTGGTGTTCTTGCGCGAGAGCCTGTCTGCAGTACCTCAGGCGATTTCCGTCGCACGCCATGCCAGACGCCTCGTTCGACAAAACTTCGCTCTTGCGATCGCCTATAATCTGGTCGCGGTCCCCGTCGCGATCATGGGCTATGTGACGCCGCTGGTCGCAGCCGCGACGATGTCTGCATCGTCGATGCTGGTCGTCGCCAACGCGCTTCGCCTCAGGAGCCCGCGAAAGATCGCACCACGCGTTGGTGCGGAGGCGCAGCTTTCGGCCAAGACCGTGATGGAGGCTGCCGAATGAAGGACTATTTCTATCTGATACCGATCGCGCTCGGGATCGGCCTTACCGCACTGGCTGCCTTCATGTGGTCGCTCAAAAACGGGCAGTACGACGATCTCGACGGGGCCGCGGAGCGGATTCTGCATGACGAGACCGATGCGCCGATTCGAAAGACCTCGCGACACGTACACAACCGGTAAGCGTTTCCCAAGGTCAAGGAATTCGTCCGTCTAACGCGCGGAGGATCTGACTTTGGCTGGGTATTTGAATTTACGATGTCCGTTGATTGCAATTAGCGACATTATCAGTGCGGCGAATGTCCCGCTTTGCGCCACAAACGGCCGTTCCATAACCTCGCATTGCGGCTCGGGATTATGCAGCTAAACGGTGCTCCTCCTCGGCCGCCTCTTGATCACTACCCGAAGCCCTCTTCAAGAAGCGGGCCAGGGCAGCCTTTCGCGAATCGCGGTCCAACGCGTAGGCGGTTTGCTTGAACTCGACTCCATCAAGGAGCCCTTGAATATAGCCCGAGATCGTGTCCGCAGCCATGATGAGCGCTGTGTCAAGCGTATGGATGTATTTGCTCGTCACTGAGCCCTTGGCATGGCCGACCAAGGCCGCGATGGTCACCTCCGTAAAACCGAGATCGTTGGCGATGCTCGCAAAGCTGTGACGTAGGACGTGCGGCGTCACATCGGATAGCGGAGAGTCCTTGAAGACATGCTTCCAATGGCTCGGGAAACTGCCGAAAGCGTTGTCCTCGCCCTGCCCCGGGAAAACGTATGTGCCGACATGGCCGGTGCGCCGTCGTTCGAGATACTCGACGACGGGCAAGCCAATGGGACGGATGGATTCACCCTCCTTGCTGTCCTCTAAACGCAAGCAGCTCGCCTCAGTATCCGTCTCCGCCCATTTCAGGCTGATCATTTCGCTACGCCGGCAGCCGGTGAGCGCAATCTGGCGGATGATGTCTACGATCGTAGTGTATTTATCCTGCATGGCGGCGTCGCGGAGCATCCGACCTAATATTCGATACTCGGCCTCCGGGAGCCGACGCTTCCTCACGTTGTCCTTTGGCTTGCGGATCCCATGGGCCGGGTTGATCTCGATGATCCCTGCTTCGACGGCGGAGGTAAGGATACCTCCGAGAAGGCCCACGGTTCGCGTGGCCGTCCCAGCACCGCCTCGGACGATGGCTTTTCCGCGGAGCTTTTTGGTCTTGACCGAAACCCGCGTCTTTCCAGCCATTATGTCTTTGAGGACCTTGTTGATGTCGGTCTTGGTGAGGTCCTTGACCCGTCGCGGTCCCAAAAGTGGGATGATGTGGCGCTCAATACGGCCCGTGTCGGTGGTGATTGTCGAAGGCTTTTTCGGTCGCCCTCCTTTTCCCAGGATTAGCCCGGCCTGCAGATCGGCGAGATAGCGGGTGCACAACTCCTTCACGGTGATGGCCTTGTGATCGAGTTGGCGGTCTTCGACGGGATCATCACCCCCAGCTACCCGGCCGAGTTGCACCTTCGCCTCGCGGCGTGCGGTCTCAGGCGCCCAGGCTCCGTGAAGCCCAATTGTGTAGCGACGTGAGCGACCTTTCGTCCGATACTGGATGACGTAGCTCCGTTTGCCCGAACTAAAGACCCGGAGTCCGAAGCCGGGCAACTCGTCGTCCCAGATCAGGTAATCCTTCTCTTGGGCTTCAGCCCCCTCGACAATCCTTTTCGTTATCTTAACCATGACGGTCCTTCGTTCCGGGCACTGTCTCTCGCGTAAGCAGGACGTAAGCAGACGGGAGAAAATCGATGCGGGTTTTCGGATAGGAACGTCGCTTCTGTTCTTGACAATATCCAGTTGCTTCAGATTGATAGCGAAGCATAGCGTACCCTATCGCATTTTTCGGACGGGTACGTTATCTTGCTCCGAAGGCAAAGGTCACACGTTCGAATCGTGTCGGGTGCGCCAGCATTATCAGGCATTTTCGCAATTTCGACCCTTACCGAGAATAGCCGGTGTCACCACAGTGTCACTGACAATTTCAAACTGGCCAAAGCGGCTCGTGGGAGCTTTTTAGTAACCCGACGTCAGCGCCCACGACGACCAACCTGAGCCCGTTCCGCCCTCAAAAGCAGAGACATACATGAGATGGGTTGGCACGTCCGCTTGGCGCCCCACTAGCAGACATGCGGCGCGATTTGATCCCATATCAATACGGACGAGGTTTTCGGCACACACAGGCGTCGGCCGCGAAGGCGTTCGGTCGCTCATGGACGCGCAATGAGCAACGGCTGCACGTTTGCGCCGCCTGCCATCAGGGGGTTCGACGGCTCGAAGTGCTCGCGCAGTTCTCGCTTCTTGACGAGCGCGCGCGCAACAACAAAAGCGTCCTTCAGGCTTCTGGCTTTGCGGAGTGCGATGTTGAAAAAGGCATTGCCGAAATAGGTCCACTTGGCCTTGTCCTCGCAGCCGAACGATGGCTGGTTGGCATCGGCCGCGGTGATTACCAGCAGATCGGGGTTCGCGAGAAGAGGGATAAACACTCCGGAATAGCAGGCCGAGATGATCACCACCTTGTGTCGCACGCCCGTCCGCGCCAGCATGTCGGCGAGATTCGACGGCGTGAGCGTTTGCGTGAGCCGCCCCGCCTTGACTGCAAGGCCGGCGGGGGAGCCGTGCGAGGTGAGAATCAAAAACAGAATGTCGTTCTCAGTGTCCAACCCATTGGCTGCGACTTGCAGCGACTTGGCCAGCGCTTTGATCGTTGCACCTCCGCCTTTCTTCGAGTTGTACTGCACGTCGATCGGGCCACTTCCGAAACGGCCCGCTACAACCTGTGCTGCGCCGGTCGCCTCGCTTCTGAACACGCCTTGATTGCCGAAAAGGCCGAAGGACACCACGCTCACCTTGCGAGCACCCTCGACGGCGTGCACCAGCGAGATCGACGGCGCGATCGTCAAAACAAGAGCGATGAGCGGTGCGCCGAGCCACCTGATCCAAGACTTGGAGGTCATGGCGAACCTCGTTCCGTGATCGCCGCCATAGCATAGCAGCACAAAACGGGAATTGCGGAACTA
>JBATYU010001140.1:0-2247 GCA_049674245.1 Bradyrhizobium sp.
GGCGCGAGCCCAGCGCAGTTGCGCGCCTACACCAAGGCGGCGCTGGTCGGCATCGGAGGCGACCTCGAACATGGCGCTGCGATGATACATCCGAGACTCGGCATGGCGATGCGCCGCGCGATCAAACGCGGTCGCGTTATCATTCCGGGCCACGCCAAGGTGGGCCCGCCGGGCACGACCGTCGATCTGATCTATGGGCCCCTCGACGAGGGTTGGGATCTCGATGCCTTTGATTCGACCCCGGTGCTGATCCACGACGCGCCGCGGCCGCACGAGATTGTACTGTGGATCGGTTACGCCACCGGTCCGCGCGTCAACGCCCGCTGCAAGGGTCCGGATCAGAAGGAAGTCGACGCACTCGTCGCATCCTTCGCCAGCGGCTAGTAAAGCGACTCTAGCGCTGGTTTCCCGCTTTTTGACAGCGGCAAGATATAAACGCGGACGTGCGGTCCATGGTGCGATGTCAGCCTTCAGGGTAGAGCGGGCCAGGACTCAGCCGACCAGAACGTCTGCAAATGACCCAGCAATCGGGATGTCGGATGTTGGCACCGTTGAGACACGCCGATGGACCCTGAAAAGGTCTGCTTATCGAGGTAGACCGGAAGTTATCGGCCGAAAGTGAAAACGACGCGAAGGACCCATTTCGGAAGTCGTGTCCCTTGATGGAAGAGCTGCGCTAGTGCACTCTAGTTGTTCGACTAACACGTGGACGGCGGCGATGAGCGCGGGAGTAGTGCGGGTTTCGATCATCGCGATGATTGTGCTCGCGACGCTCGGCGTCACAAGTGCGCAAGAAGCCGCCAAGCTTCCCGCTGGCGGACCGGTCTTGTCGAACACCGGTCACGATGCGGACGCTTACGGCGCTGATGAGGGATATCCCCTTGGCACATTGGCGACCGGAGCGGAGATGCGGCATCTCGTTGCCACCTATAGTCATTTTGACGAACTGACACCGGCGCGCATCGTTGCACGTGCAGCCGCAGCCTCGTCGTTTCAGCGCGCCGCCGAGCCCGAGATTTACTACAGCTTCGGCGGCGAGCGCCGGACCATCGCCGATTATCTCAGCCGACAGCCGACGACCGGACTGCTGCTCGCCAGGGACGACACTATTTTATACGAACACTATCAATACGCGCGATCGGACCGCGATCGCTTTCTCTCCCAGTCGATGGCGAAGACCATCACCGCGATGCTGATCGGCATCGCTACGGCCGACGGTCTCATCAAATCGATCGATGACGACGTCGCGACCTACGTCACTGCGCTCGCAGGCACCGAGTACGGTAAGACACCGATCCGCGCGCTGTTGCACATGTCTTCCGGTGTCGACTTCAAGGAGACCTACGACGGGCAGGACGATATTGCGCGCCTCGGGCGCGACCTGTTCGGCCGGCCCGGCAAGGCCCCTGTGGTCAGCGTCGCGCAGTTCAATACCCGCGTCGCGCCGCCTGATACGCGATGGCACTACGCCAGTTCCGAGACCGAGATCCTTGGGCTCATCCTGCGCGCTGTGACCGGCAAGCCAGTCGCCGATTACCTCAGTGAGAAGATATGGCAGCGGATCGGCACCGAGGCCGACGCCTCGTGGGCAATCGACGGTACCGGCCAGGAGGTGACCTTTTGCTGCTTCAACGCCGTGTTGCGCGACTACGCCCGTTTTGGCCGCCTGCTCGCGCATGATGGCATGTGGAACGGGCGCGAGATCATCCCACGCCAATGGCTGATTGATGCGACGACGGTGCGTTCATCCGACACTCATCTCGCGCCTGGTGTGGCCACAAAGTACTACGGCTATGGCTATCAAATCTGGCTGCTGCCCGGCGCGGAACGCCGGCTCGTTTTGCTTGGCATCCGCGGCCAGATGATCTTTGTCGATCCCGCGACCAAGTTGGTGATGGTACATACAGCAGTGCGTCCGCAAGCAGTCGATAGGACCGCGTCAGCAGAGACTGTCGCACTATGGCTCGCTGCGGTGGACCAGCTCGGTCGCAGCGCGCAATAGGCGCGCCCTATCTCGTGGCGAGGTGCAAGGTCAAGACTAGCCGACCACGGCCGAAGGCGCTGCGATGGCCTGTGTGTACCGAAACCCCTATCCGGGCTTGTTGAGCGAAGAATCGGCAAAGTTGGCGTCATGATCGCGCTGATTTGGTTTCTTCTGGCCGTGCTGGCCTCCGCGTTCAAGTCGAAGAGCAGGCTTGAGGCGGAAAATGCGGTGCTCCGACACCAACTGATCGTCTTGCGGCGCAG
>JBATYU010001141.1:0-11444 GCA_049674245.1 Bradyrhizobium sp.
TCAACTATTGCCGCTTAATCCAGCGAACCGCCGTATACGGACCCGTACGTACGGTGGTGTGGGAGGGGAGGAGCCGCGAGGCTCCCCCCTATCCCGATTATCCTGAATGTTCCTCCCGCACTGCGGCAAGAGACAAGTTCTGGCCTTCTTGCTAAAACAGCGGCGATGAGCATTTCCCTGCACCCCGATACGGCGCAAGGGCGGACGCTGGCGGCCGCGCCCGCGGCCGACGCGGCGCCGGGGACTGTCTCGTCGGGCACCAAGATCCGCAGCCGGCTGTTTGCCAAATATGTCGCGCTGTTCGTCGCCGTGGTCGGCGTCGCGCTGGCATCGAACGGGATGTTCGAGGTTTTCTTCTACTATCGCGAGCACAAGGCGGCCCTGATCCGCATCCAGCACGAGCAGGCGGTGGCGGCGGCGGCCAAGATCAGCCAGTTCATCAAGGAAATCGAGAGCCAGCTCGGCTGGACCACGCAGTTGCCGTGGTCGGCCGGCTCGATCGAGCAGCGCCGGTTCGACGCATTGCGGCTGCTGCGTCAGGTGCCGGCCATCACCGAATTGGCGCAGGTCGATTCCACCGGCAAGGAGCGGCTGCGCGTCTCGCGTTTGGCCATGGACGTCGTCGATTCAGGACTCGACTTGTCCGGCGATCCGAAATTCACCGAAGCCGTCGCTCACAAGGTCTATTACGGGCCGGTGTATTTCCGCAGGGAGTCCGAGCCCTACATGACCTTGGCGCTGGCCGGCACCCGCAAGGATGCCGGCGTCAGCATTGCGGAAGTCAATCTCAAGCTGATCTGGGACGTGGTGTCCCAGATCAAGGTCGGCGAACACGGGCACGCCTATGTGGTCGGCGCGCAGGGCCGCCTGATCGCCCATCCCGACATCAGCCTGGTGCTACGCAATACCGACATGTCAAAACTCGTGCAGGTGCAGGCGGCGCAGGCCGGCACCGACATGGAGTCGCTGCAGGGCGCGCGGAACATTCAGGGGCAGGAGGTGCTGACGGCTTCCGCGCCGATCCTGCCCTTGCGCTGGACCATGTTCGTCGAATTACCGGTGGAGGAGGCCTATGCCTCGCTCTACGCCGCGTTGCAGCGCCTCGCCATCGTGCTGGCGGCGGCGTCGATCTTCGCGGTGCTGGCGGGGATATTTTTGGCGCGGCGCATGGTCGGCCCGATCCAGGCGTTGCGCGCTGGAGCAGAGCGCATCGGCGGCGGCGATTTCACCCAGCGCATTTCGATTCCGACCGGCGACGAACTGGAAGGTCTTGCCGACCAGTTCAACGACATGGGCGCTCGCTTACAGGAATCCTATGCGGATTTGGAGAAGAAAGTCGAGACGCGGACGGCTGAACTGACCGAGTCGCTCGAGCAGCAGACGGCAACGGCGGAAATTCTTTCGTCGATCAGCGCTTCGATGACCGATACGAAACCGGTGTTCGATGCCATCGTCCGCAATCTGCGCCGACTGTTCGGCACACGCTTTTCCGTGCTTCAGACGCTGCGCGACGACGGCATGGTCGAAATGCCGGCCGTGGATGGCGACCCCGGCTTTGAAAAATTGATTGACCGATATCCGCGACCGCTTTCCGACGACACCGTCGGAGGCTTGGCGATGCTGTCCAGGCACCCGGTCCAGTACTCTCCCGTTCTTGGCAATCCGGCCACCCCTGTCACGACGCAGCAATTTGCACGTGATTTCGGCTTCGATTCGGTGATCTTCACACCGATGCTGCTGCGCGACAGGGTGATCGGTGCCATTGGTGTTGCCCGCCGGGAGGCGGCCCCCTTCGACGAGAAGCAGATCGCGCTGATCGGGTCCTTCGCCAACCAGGCCGTGATCGCCATCGAGAATACGCGATTGCTGAAGGAGCTGCGCGCGCGCACCGACGATCTGAGCGAGTCGTTGGAACAGCAGACCGCGACCTCGGAGGTGCTCAAGGTCATCAGCAGCTCGCCGGGCGAGCTTGATCCTGTTTTCCAGACCATGCTGGCGAATGCGACCCGCATCTGCGAGGCCAACTTCGGCATGATGTACCGTTACGATCACGGTGCGTTTCACCCAGCGGCATTGCTTAACGTGCCGCCGGCACTTGCCAAATACGTTGCGGATCGCGGCTCGTTTCTGCCGCCGCCGGGAACTCCCCTCGATCGTCTCTTTCGGACAAGAGAAATAATCTACACCGCTGACGGGACCGCGCAATCGAATCCTGGCGTGCCAGCCACACTTGGCGGCGCACGCTCCCTTGTCGGCGTGCCGATGCTCAAGGACAATGAACTGGTCGGTGCGATCATCATCTACCGGCAGGAGGTCCGGCCGTTCACCGACAAGCAAGTCGAGCTGGTAAGAAGTTTCGCAAGCCAGGCCGTCATCGCCATCGAGAACACCCGACTGCTGAAGGAGCTGCGCCAGCGCACCGACGATCTCAGCGAATCTCTGGAGCAGCAAACGGCGACATCGGAGGTTCTTGAGATCATTAGCTCCTCGCCTGGCGAACTGGAGCCGGTATTCCAGAAAATGCTGGAGAACGCCACGCGTGTCTGTGGGGCGAAATTTGGTGTCATGGGCCTTTTCGAGGGAGACACCTTCCGGCGGGTCGCGGTTCACAACCTTCCGCCCATGTTCGCTGAGATGCAGCGCGTCGACGCGTGGCGGCCCAACCCCGAAGGCGGCCTTGGTACTGTTGCCAGAACCAAACAGGTGGCTCACATCGACGATCTCCGGACGTCCGGCCCGTACGTCCAGGGCGACCAAATGACTCGCATACTGTCCGATCTCGCTGGAGCCCGGACACTTGTCGTTGTGCCGATGCTCAAAGAAGGCGAATTGATCGGCGCAATTTCTATCTTCCGCCAGGAGGTCAAGCCGTTCACGGACAAGCAGATCGCGCTGGTCAGCAATTTTGCCAACCAGGCCGTCATCGCCATCGAAAACACGCGGCTGCTCAAAGAACTACGCGCGCGCACGACAGAGCTTTCGCTTTCGCTCGACGACTTGCGCACCGCGCAAGACCGGCTGGTGCAGACCGAAAAACTCGCTTCCCTCGGCCAGCTCACCGCCGGCATCGCGCACGAAATCAAGAATCCGCTGAATTTCGTCAACAATTTCTCGGCCGTTTCGGTCGAGCTGATCGACGAGATGAACGAGGTGCTCAAGGACTTAAAGCTCGACGGCAAGAAGCGGGAGGAGATCGACGAGCTCGCTCATATGCTGAAAGGCAATCTCGAAAAGGTGGTGCAGCACGGCAAGCGCGCCGATTCGATCGTCAAGAACATGCTGCTGCATTCGCGCGAAGGTGCCGGCGAGCACCGCCCGGCCGATATCAACGCCATCGTCGAGGAGAGCCTCAATCTCGCCTATCACGGCGCGCGCGCCGAAAAATCCGGCTTCAACATCACGCTCAAGCGCGACCTCGACCCGAAGGCCGGCATGATCGACCTCTATCCGCAGGAGGTCACCCGCGTCCTCCTCAATTTGATCTCGAACGGCTTTTACGCCGCCACCAAGCGCAAGGAGGCAGGCGTCGACGGCTTTGAGCCGACCTTGAGCGCGGCCACAAAAAACCTCGGCAATTCAGTCGAGATCCGGATTCGCGACAACGGCACCGGCATTCCTTCCGAAGTGAAGGAAAAAATGTTCAATCCGTTCTTCACCACCAAGCCGGCCGGCGAGGGGACCGGATTGGGGTTGTCGATGAGCCACGACATCGTGGTGAAACAACATGGCGGCAAGATCGACGTAAATACGGAGGCCGGCTCATTTACCGAATTCATTATTACGCTGCCACGGACCATGGCGGCACGCGCAAATGCGGGAGGCGTCAATTGAGCGTTTACATATTGGTCGTCGATGACGAGCCCGACGTGGAAGCCCTGTTCCGTCAGCAGTTCCGGCGCGACCTGAAATCCGGACGCTTCCTGATGGAGTTTGCACCCTCGGCGCCGGCGGCGCTGGTCCGCGCGGCGGAAAGCCGCGAGCCGTCGCTGATCCTGATTTTGTCCGACATCAACATGCCCGGCATGAGCGGGCTGGAGATGCTGCCGAAGGTGCGCGCCGAACGGCCCGACGTCCCCGTGATCATGATCACCGCCTATGGCGATGCGGAGACGCGGCGCAAGGCCATCGAAAAGGGCGCGGAAGGCCTTTTGACCAAACCGATCGATTTCGCGCTGCTGCGCCAGGAGATCGATACCAGGCTTGGACAAGCCGCATGACGACTGCGACGATCCTCTTTGTCGATGACGAGCCGGATCTGGAGGCGCTGGTCCTGCAGAAATTCCGCAGGCAGATACGCGACGGCACCGTGAGCTTTGTTTTCGCCCGTGACGGCCTCGAAGCGCTGCAGTCGATCGCGCAGCATCCCGATGTCGACATGGTGGTGTCCGACATCAACATGCCGCGGATGGACGGGTTGTCGCTGCTCGCGAGGCTGCAGGAGGCTGACGACAAGAAATCGACCATCATCGTCTCGGCCTATGGCGACATGAGCAACATCCGCACCGCGATGAATCGCGGCGCGTTCGATTTCCTGACCAAGCCGATCGATTTCGGCGACCTTGAGATGACCATCGACAAGACCATCCGTCATGTTGAGATGATGCGCGAGGCGCGCCGCCGTCAGGCCGAGGCCGAACGGGCGCATGCATTGCTGTCGCGGTATTTCTCGCCGCAGATCGCCTCCCGCCTTGCCGCCGTCGGCGAGGCCGACGGCATGGCGGTGCATTGGCGCGAGGTGGCGACCATCTTCACCGACATCACGAATTTTACGTCGCTGGTGGAAACCGCAGCAGCGGAAGTGCTGGGCGAGTTGCTCAACGAATATGTCGGCGGCATGACTGACGTCGTGTTCGCCCATGAAGGAACGGTTGCCAAGATCATCGGCGACGCCATTCAGGTTCTGTTCAATGCGCCCGACGAGCAGCCGGATTATGCGGCGCGCGCCATCGCCTGCGCGCACGATCTCGATATTTGGGCCGAGGCGTTTCGTGAGCGCTGGAAAACCAGGGGCGTCAGTTTCGGCGTGACCCGGATCGGCGTTCACGCGGGTCCGGCGCTGGTCGGCAATTTTGGCGGCAGCCGCTTCTTCGACTACACCGCCTACGGCGACACCATCAACATCGCGGCGCGGCTCGAGGCCGCCAACAAGTTCTTGGGCACTCGCATCTGCGTCAGCGCCACGATCGCGAAGGCCGCGGAAAATTTCAAGGGGCGGCCGGTCGGCGATCTGATGCTGCGCGGGCGCAGCGAGCCGCTTCGCGCCTTTGAGCCGTTGCGCGCCGAGGTTTTTGCCGCGCCGGCGATGAGTCAATATTCGGAAGCCTTTGCCAAGCTGGAAGCCGGCGACGCCGCGGCGATGCCGGCCTTCGCCGCGCTGGTGGGCTCGCATGCCGACGACCCGCTTGCCGGATTCCACCTCAGGCGGCTGCTCAACGGCGCCAAGGGCGTCCGCATGCAACTGGAATAGCCTCGCGACAAAACGCGGAACGCGTTTGCGCGGAGATCCGAAGAGGGACAGATATGACGCGCGATTTCACAGCCGGCAACTACCGATACATTCCGGCGGTGTTTCAATATTCGAGCGGCGCCGCAGCTTTGCCCGGCTACGAGATCGAGCGGGTGCGTTTCGACAAATGGTTGCCGCTCGCCGAGGGCTTTGCGCAAGCTAAGAAATATATCCAAGCTGCGGGCCGGCCGCTGACTTCCTTCTGCGCCTGCGAGCTGCGCTCGCCCGCGGCGTTCACCGAAGACGGGTTTCTGAAATTCAACCAGCACTACGTCAAGACATTAGCGGAATGGGGTCTGTTCGACGGCACCGCCAATCCGGTCGCGCGCAGCAACGTCTGCCCCGAGATTGATCCGCCGTCCGAGCCGTCATTCTACGCCTTCTCGTTCACGCGCCCGAGCCAGAGCAAGACGCCGAGTTTTGTCATCGCCGGCAGCGCCGAAGCGCGCGAGGGAGGGGCAACCTATTCCGAGCGCACCGTGCGCTATCGTGACCTCAGCGCTGACGGCCTGAAGGAGAAAGTGGGTTTCGTGGTCGGCGCCATGGAAGGCCGCATGGGTGAGTTCGGCTTTGGCTGGAAAGATGCGACGGCGGTCCAGGCCTACACCGTGCACGACTTTCATCCCGCCTTTGCCGAGACGCTGGTCCGCCGCGGCGCCGCGCGCTCAGGCCTGACCTGGCATTTCGCGCGCCCGCCGGTGATCGACCTCGAATACGAGATGGATTGCCGGCGGGTGATGCGGGAGGTGGTGATCTAGATATCCTGCTGTCGCCGCGAAGAAGGTGAGCTCCCTCTCCCCTTGTGCGAGAGGGTTGGGGTGAGGGGTTCAGGTCTATCGATGGGCCGTAACCCCTCACCCGGATCGCATCTGTCGATGCGACGTAGCCGAAGCTTTGCTTCGGCGTTATTTTCCAAGAACGGCCGCCGAAGGCGGCCTGTGCCTCTCCCACAAGGGGAGAGGTGAAGAGGAGGCTCGCCGAGCCGATATTATTGGGCGCAACAATCACCGCTCCCTTGGATCGAGCGCGTCGCGCAGGCCGTCGCCGACCAGATTGAGCGACAGCACCACGAGGAAAATCGCCAATCCCGGCCATATCGCCATCCACGGCGCATTGGTCAGGAAGCGCTGCGCGGCGTTGAGCATGCTGCCCCAGGAGGGCGCCGGCGGCTGCTGTCCCAGACCCAAGAACGACAGCGCGGCCTCGGCGATGATGGCGGCCGCAATCGACAATGTCGCCTGTACCAAAAGTGCCGGCATGATATTCGGCAAAATGTGGAACAGCGCGATCCGCCAGCGCGGATTGCCGATGGCGCGCGCGGCCTCGACATAGTCTTCGACCTTGACGCTCATCACCTGGCCGCGGGTCAGCCGAACGAAGACCGGCGTTGCGGAAATGCCGATCGCGATCATGGCATTGGTCAGGCTCGGCCCGAGAAATGCCGCGAGCGCAATGGCGAGGATCAGGAACGGGCAGGCCAGCATGGCGTCGGTGATCCGGCTGATCAGCGCGTCGATGAAGCCGCCGCGATAGCCCGCGAGCATGCCGAGCGGCAGCCCGATGCCAAGCGCGATGGTGACCGAGATCGCGCCTGCCAGCAGCGATGCACGGGCGCCGTAGATCACGCGGGCCAAAATGTCGCGGCCGAGATCGTCGGTGCCGAACCAGTGCAGTGACGAGGGCGCCCTTCGTACTTGCGACCAGCTCGTTGCGATCGGATCATAGGGGACAACCAGAGCGGCGAACGCCGCAAGCAGGATGAACGCGACAATCACCACAAGGCCGGCCACCGCGCCCTTGCGCTTGAACAGCCGCCGTTGCGCGCGCCGCGCCGGACTTTCCAGCGCTTCGTCGAAATCTGCACCCGGGATGGCCGTGAGCGCGGCGTCGGTCATGCGGTTCACGTCCTCAGCCGCGGGTTGACGAGGATGTAGGCGATATCGGCAATCAGATTGAGCGCGATGTAGATCGTCGCGGTCACCAGCACGACGCCCTGCACGACGGCATAGTCGCGGTTGAACACGGCATCGACGATCAACTTGCCAAAGCCGGGAATGGTGAAAATCTGCTCGGTCAGCACCGCGCCGGACAGCAACGTTCCAAGTTCGAGCGCCCCCAACGTGATCACCGGCGTCAGCGCATTGCGCATCGCGTGCTTGAGGATGACCGACCGCTCGGAAAGGCCTTTGGCGCGGGCGGTGCGAACATAATCGCTGTCCAGCACCTGCAGCATGGCGCTGCGGGTATGCCGCATCAGGATCGCCGCGATCGCGTTGCCGAGCACGAAGGCCGGCATGATGGTGGAGGCAAGGCTCGCGCGCCAGTCTTCGGAGAGAGGTACGTAGCCCGACGCCGGCAGCCAGCCGAGTTTTATCGAGAACAGGAAGATCAGCATGATGCCGAGCCAGAAATTCGGCGTCGAAATCCCCCACAGCGCAAATAGGTTGGCGCCATAGTCCCAGGCGGTGCCCTTTTTCACTGCCGAGATGATGCCGGCGGGAATGCCGATCAAAAGGGCAATCAGGATCGCCATCGAGGCGAGTTGCGTCGTCACCGGCAGCTTTTGCCCGATCAGGCTCAGGACCGGCGCCCTGACGCGAAGCGACTCGCCGAAGTCGCCGGACAGCACCCCCTTGACCCAGTAGAGGTACTGCACCGGGATCGGCCGATCGAGCCGGTATTGCTGGCGGATCTGCTCGATGACGGCGGGATCGCGCTCCTCGCCCGCCATCACCAGCGCAGGGTCGCCCGGCAAGAGATGCTGCAGTGAGAAGATCAGGATCGACACGAAGAAAAGTGTCGGGATCAGTTGAATGAGGCGGCGCGCGAGGAAATTCAGCATCGCCTTACTCGTGTCCCGGGCGCGGCGCATCGCAAAGTGTTGTACCGCAGAACCGGGACCCAGTCCGGACGAGCGGTGGGTCCCGGCTCTGCGGAGCAGCGTAAGAACGCTGCACCGCGTCCGGGACACGAGAGCATATCGCGACCTCTCACTTGAACTTCAGCCCGACCACGCGCACCAGGCCGTCCGGCATCTGCTTGTAGCCCTCGAGCTTGGTGGTGTGCGCGATCAACAGCTTGCGGTGATAGAGATAGATCAGCGGCTCGTCGTGGAGCACGATCTTTGTCAATTTTTCGTAGATCGCCTTGCGCTGCGCCGGATCGGTGACGAGGCGGGCGTCTTCAAGCGCCTTGTCGGCCTCGGGGTTGGAATAGCCGCCGTCGTTCTGTGGCGCCTTGCTGTGCAGGAAGACGTAGGAATTGCCGTCGGGATCGATGCGGCCGCTCCAGCCGATCAGGAAAGCCTGGAATTCGCCGGCCTGGGCTTGCTTGAAGGAGGTCGCGAATTCGATGAGCCGAATTTTCAGATCAAAACCCGCCTCCGCCGCCATCGACTGGAGGACCTGGGCGACGGCTTCATTCTCCGCGCCCTTCGGAATCATGAGATCGACGCTGACGGGCAGCGTCGCACCGGATTCTTTCATCAGCACCTTGGCTTTGGCGATGTCGCGCGGCTGAACCGGAAACGCCTTTTGATAATAGGGATGCACCGGGCTGACCCACTGATTGCCCGGCATGAATTCGCCATTGAATACGACCTGGTTGATCGCCTCGCGATCGATCGACAAATCGAGCGCCTGGCGCACTTTTTCCGACTGGCTGAGCGGATCCTTGTTCTTATCGTTGGCGATGTTGATGGTGAGGCCGAAGTAGCCGATCTCGGGCGCGGTCGACAGTACCAGCGTGGAATCGGTGCGGACCTCCTTGATGTCGGTCGCCAGCACCCGCTCGATCAGGTCGAGCCCGCCCGATTTCAGATTGGCGAGCCGCACTGTGGGATCGACGATGGGCAGGAACACCACGCGGTCGATGAAGATGTTGTCCTTGTTCCAGTAGTCGGCGAATTTCTCGAACACCATGCGATCCTGCTGCACGCGCTCGACGAATTTGTAAGGGCCCGCACACACCGGATGCAGACCGAACTTGTCGCCCGCTTCCCTGGCTGCCTTGGGTGACACCATCATGCCGGCGCGGTCGGTAAGCTGCGCGATCAGTGGCGAGAATGGCGTCTTTAACACCAGCTTGATGGTGAGGGGATCGACGACGTCGACATGGTCGAGCGCGGCCAGCTCCGGCTTGCGGAACGATCCCTGCAGCGTGAGGTGGCGTTCGATCGAGAATTTGGCAGCCTCGGCGTCGAGCGGTTCGCCGTCGTGGAATTTGACGCCGGGCCTGAGCTTGATTGTCACTTCCTTGCCGTCGGCCGAAGTTTCGTGGGACAGCGCAAGCTGCGGCACGATGTTGAGCTTTTCGTCGATGTCGAACAATTTGTCGCAGACCGCGGCAAACACGATGCGGCCGACATAGGTGCGCGCCATGGTCGGATCGAGGATATCGGGGTCTTCGGCAAGCCCGATGCGCAAGGTGGTCTGGGCGATCGCGCCCGTTCCCAAAGCCAGCACCAAAGCGGCTGTCGCTACCGCCAAACGCGGGATATTCATCGTACTCGTCCCCCTATTCGCCAATTCGTACCGCCGTCGGTGTCGTTCCGGCCATATCAAACCCCAGCCGCTGCCTGTCCTTGCTCGAGGTCGCCGAACGCGGCGACCAACTTCTCCAGCGCCGGCGAAAAGCCGCCGTCCAACGGAACGATGGTCTCCGCCGCCGGCAATTCCGCCGTTCGGTGACAGGCGGTAGCATGCCGCATGCCATCTGCCAGCAGTTCGGGCAGCTCGATGCGGCAGCGCGGAATCGCATAGGGACAACGCGTATGGAAACGGCAGCCTGACGGCGGATTGAGCGCGCTCGGCATCTCCCCTTGCAGCAATATGCGGCTGCGCTTTGCCTGCGGTTTAGGCACGGGGATCGCGGACAACAGCGCGCGGCTATAGGGGTGACGTGGTGCGGCGAACAGCGACTGCGTCTCCGCGATCTCGACGATGTTGCCGAAATTCATCACCGCCACGCGATCAGCGATATGTCTTACCACCGCAAGATCATGCGAGACGAAGATATAGGCAAGCCCGAGCCGCTCCTGCAGGTCGCGCAACAGGTTCAGGATCTGCGAGCGGATCGACACATCGAGCGCGGAAACCGGCTCGTCACAGACGATGAGCTTCGGCTCGACCGCCAGCGCCCGGGCAATCGCGACGCGCTGGCGCTGGCCGCCCGAGAACTCGTGGCTGTAGCGCTGCGCGAAACGCGGCTCGAGCCCGACCAGGCGCAGCAATTGCTCAACGCGCTCGCGGCGGCCCGCTGATGGCACGAGGTCGTGCAGCGCCAACGGCTCGCTCAGGATCTGGCCGACCGTCATGCGCGGATTGAGCGAGGCGTAGGGGTCCTGGAAGATGATCTGCGCCTTGCGGCGGAAGGCGCGCAATTGGTTGGCGTCGAGCGCGAGCAGATCGCGGCCCTCGAAGCGGATGCCGCCCGAATCCGGCTCGATCAGCCGCAGCACCAGCCGGCTCAACGTCGACTTGCCGCAACCGGATTCGCCGACCAGCGCCAGCGTCTTGCCGGCGTCGACGCTAAAACTCACGCCGTCGACCGCCTTGATGAAGCCCTTCGGCCGGCCGAGCAGCGAACGTTCGGCGACGAAATGCTTGACGAGATTTTGCACTTCAAGCAGCGCGGTCACGTTCTACCCCCCTCGTGTCCCGGGCGCTGCGCAGCGTGCAACGATGCGCTGCAGAACCGGGACCCACGCTTCACCGGAGCGATACCGGGGCCCGGTTCAGCGGCGCAACACTGCGCTGCGCTTGTGCTGCACCGCGCCCGGGGCACGAGGAGGGACAGCGCTGCTTGAGGTCAAAAATCTCGTCAAGCATTTCGTCGCCGAACGTTCGCTGCTCGGCCGGCCGAAGGGCTTTATCAAGGCGGTCGACGGCGTGAGTTTTAGCGTCGACGCCGGCAAGACGCTGGCGCTGGTCGGCGAATC
>JBATYU010001142.1:0-4643 GCA_049674245.1 Bradyrhizobium sp.
ACTACGGACAGGGCCGGCACAGCCGGAAAAAGGCCGACGAATCGGCCGAACGCGCGCTCGCCATGGTCGGCCTGCCGACCGATCGAAAGATGGTCGTCGACGGGCTGGGCGCCGCCGGCCTGAAGAAGCTCGAGCTCGCCAAGGCCCTGGCGACCGGGCCCAAGCTGCTGCTCGCCGACGAGAGCCTGGGCGGGCTCGATGACACCGAGATGGACCAGGCCGCCGACATGCTGCGCAAGATCCGCGACGAGCTCGGCATCACCATCATCTGGGTCGAGCACATCATGGGCGTGCTGATGCGCGTGGTCGATCGCGTCATCGTCCTTGATCACGGCGAAAAGATTTCCGAAGGGCTGCCGGCCGAGGTCGCGAGCGATCCACGCGTGATCGAGGTCTATCTCGGCACCGATGCGGATTCGAGCCAGGCCGCGGCGGCGCTGGCGCGTCGCCGGGCAGGAGCCTGAACCGCATGCTCGATCTCAAATCGATCGATGCGGGCTATGGCAGCTTTCAGGCGCTGTTCGGCGTCAGCCTCGAGGTGAGGGCCGGGGAGGCCGTGGGCGTGATCGGCCCGAACGGCGCCGGCAAGACCACGCTGATGCGGGTGATCTCGGGCCTGATCCGTCCGCGCAAGGGATCGATCAGCATGCAGGGCGCCGACGTGCTGGCGACGCCGGCGCATCGCATCGTCAGCCTCGGCATCGCCCACGTCCCGGAGAACCGCCGGCTGTTTCCGCGCCTTTCGGTCGACGACAATCTGAAGATGGGCGCGTACATGCCCGATGCACGCAAGAGATTTGCCGAGCGGCTGGAGTTCGTGTTCGATCTGTTTCCGCGCATGAAGGAGCGGCGCCACCAGATGGCCGGGACCATGTCGGGCGGCGAACAGCAGATGTGCGCGATCGGGCGCGCGCTGATGTCGAGCCCGAAACTGCTGCTGCTCGACGAGCCGTCGGCCGGTCTCGCGCCGGTCGTGGTGCAGCAGGTGTTCGAGCTGGTGAAGCGGATTCGGACCAGCGGGTTGACGGTGCTGATCGTGGAGCAGAACGTGCAGCAGGTGCTCCGCGTGGTGGATCGCGCCTATCTGCTCGAGGCAGGCCACATCCGCGCCTCGGGAACGTCGGCGGAAATGCTGGCGACCGACACCATCAAACAGGCGTATCTCGGGGTGTAGAGCATGATCCGGAAAAGTGGATACCGGTTTTCCGACAAGATCATGCGCAAATAAAGAGCGGACGAAACGATGCAGGCATTTCTCGACATATTCGACATCTACCTGCTGGAGGCCGTCATCAACGGCATTCTGCTCGGCGGGGTGCTCGCGCTTCTGGCGCTCGGGTTGAACCTGATCTTCGGCGTCATCGACGTCACCTGGATCTGCTATGCCGAGCTCGTCATGATCGGCATGTACGGCATGTATTTTCTCGTGCAGGTTTACGGCCTGCCGTACTGGGTCGCAGCACCCTTCACCATTCTCCTGGTAGCGGCGCTCGGGGCGGCGCTGCATTTGATCGTCATCGCGCCGCTCTTGACCGCGCCGCCGATCAACCAGTTGCTCGCCACCGGCGGGGTGCTGTTCGTCCTGCAGAGCTTTGCGACCGTCGCCTTCGGCGTCAATTTCCGCAACCTCGGCGTACGCCTGCCGGTGCTGGCGCTCGGCGAGATGAACTTCAGCTACGCGCGGCTCTTGTCTTTTGGCGCCGCGCTGTTCGGCATGGTCGCGGTCTATTTGTTCATGACGCGCACCTTTACCGGCACCGCGATCCGCGCCATCTCGCAGGACCGCCAGATCATGTCGCTGATGGGGGTCGACACCAGGCGCATCTACCTGATCACCTCGGCGCTCGGCGGCGCGCTCGCCGGCCTCGCCGCCTGCCTCTTGGTGCTGCAATACGACGTGCATCCCTTCGTCGGCCTGACATTCGGGCCGATCACTTTCCTGATCTGCGTGCTCGGCGGACTCGGCAATTTCATCGGCGGCTTCATCGCGGCCTTTATTTTTGCCGAGATCATTTCGCTGGGCGGGCTGTTTTCCGACCTTGAATGGGGCTACGTGCTCGCCTTCGCCTTCTTCATCGTCATGATGTTCATCCGGCCCGCCGGCCTGTTGGCGAGACGCCGATGAGGCCGCGTCACGCCGTCTGGATCCTAGCGACCGCGGCGGCGATTGCGCTGCCCTTCGTCCATCGCGACCCCTATCATTTGCACATCCTGGTGCTGATCCTGATCTGGTCGTTCGCCTATACCTCGTGGTCGATCATGGGCCGCTTTGGCCTGGTGTCGCTCGGACATGGCGGCTTCATGGGCGTCGGCGCCTATGTCACGGCGCTGTTGTGGAACCATCTCGCCGTGTCGCCGTGGATCGGCATTCCGCTCGCCATGGCGGCGGCAGCTTTGCTTGCCGTCGTGGTGGGTTATCCCTGCTTTCGCTTTCGCATCACCGGGCATTATTTCGTGCTGGTGACGCTGGCGCTGTCCGGCATCGTGCTGCAGGTCATCACGGCGACGCGTGACTATACCGGCGGCTCGCTCGGCTATACGCCAAACCGCACCAAGGGCAGCCAGTTGCTGGCGTTGCAGTTCGATGACAAGGTGACATGGTACTTGATCGCGCTCTTCATCTGGCTATTAGGTCTCCTGATCTGGCGCGGGATCGACCACAGCATGAGCCGCTACGCCATGGAGGCGATTTCGGAGGACGAGGACGCTGCTGCTGCGGCCGGCGTCAACGTCACCGCCGAGAAACTCAAGATCACGGTGATCAGCGCGTTGATGACCGCGCTCGCCGGCGCGCTCTATTGCCAATACCAGATGTTCATCTCTCCCGACACGGTGAGCGGCATCGCGGTGTCGCTGCAGATGGTATTTGCCGCGATCGTCGGCGGCATCTACGTCTCGTTCGGGCCGACGGTCGGCGCCGTCATCACCATCCTGTTGGCGGAAACCCTGCGCATCGGGTTCGGCACCAATGCCGTCGGCTGGGACAACCTGGTCTATGGCGTGCTGCTGGTGCTGTTCATCATATTTCTTCCCAAGGGTATTCTTGGTAGTCTGACCGAAGGGTTGAAACCGCAACGCAGGCCATCTCTGCCGTCATGAACAAGAAATCGCTGCAATCGCTCGCGGTCGAGCTGGACGGCTTCGTGGCGCCGTTCCGCATCGACGGCTCGCGCGAATTCCATCTCAAGTCGCACAAGTCAGCCGAACGGGGCGGGCTCGACAAGGACAAGGGCGAAAAGATCATCGCGGCCAATCGCAAGCGGCTCAACGATTTTCAGGAAAAGCTCTACGCGCAGGACCGCTGGTCGCTGCTCTTGATCTTCCAGGGCATGGATGCCGCCGGCAAGGACTCAGCCATCAAGAGCATCTTCGACGGCGTCAATCCGCAGGGCTGCGAAGTCACCTCGTTCAAGCAGCCATCGACGAAAGAACTCAATCACGATTTCCTGTGGCGCAGCGCGGTCGCGCTGCCGGAGCGCGGGCGCATCGGCATTTTCAACCGCTCCTATTACGAGGAATGTCTGGTGACACGGGTGCACCCGGAGCTTCTCGCCAAGGAGAAGATTCCGCCGAGACTCGTGACCAAGAACATCTGGCATGAGCGGTTCGAGGACATTATCGCCTTCGAGCGCTATCTGACGCGCCAGGGTACCGTCATTCTGAAATTCTTCCTCAACGTGTCGAAACAGGAGCAGCGCGCGCGCTTTCTCGATCGCCTTGAAGAGCCCTCCAAGACCTGGAAATTTTCGATGGCCGATATTTCCGAGCGTGCCCGATGGAACAGATATCAGGCCGTCTATCAGGATATCGTGCGGCACACCTCGAGCGCGGTGGCGCCGTGGTACGTGGTGCCGGCCGATCACAAATGGTTCGCGCGCGTGGTGATCGGCTCCGCCATCGTCCGCGCGCTCGACGGGCTCAATCTGCAGTTTCCGCGCGTCGACAAGGCCTCGCTTGCGGAGTTCAAGGAAATCCGCAAGGCGCTGGAGAACGAAGGCAAGGGTGGAGGGCGAAAGGCGGCGCAGATTGCGAAGCCGGCGGCAAAAGGCAGTTAGGCCGGCGGCACGACCGACGTTCAGCAACCGCGGCAGATGTTCTTCAGCTTGGCGGTTGTTCGGGCCTCTTCCGCGATGAACGGGTCTTGGTACGCAGCGCGCGATGCGTCGTCTTCGGCAACCGCGGGCTTCTTGATTTTCGGAGGAGACGCCGCGTCGTAACACGCGAGCCGCTCGCTCGTGCGTTCGATCGCGCTGCAATCTGGTCCCGTGGCGAAAGCGCTTTGCGCGAATGCGCAGAGCGCCAATACTGCGAGAGTTTTCTTCATTCAGTTTCCTTTTCGGGTGACACCTTTGTCCAGGCTCAGCTTTTCGGCGAGATGACATCCTCGCCCCTTATGGCGCGGTCCAGCGCGTCGATCAGCGCTTGAATCTCGGTGAACTTGCTGCGTGCTCGCTCGGCCTTTTCTCGATCAAAGGGAGCGGCCAGCACTTTCGCATGCGCGTCCCTGTCCTCGATCATACGCTCACGGGCTTTTTTCAGCGTTTCGAGTCGTTCATTCATTTAGGCGCCTTTGCTCGTTTACCCATCACCACGGCCAAGATGATCTCAGTCGAAGGCGGATGGAAGCTCACCCTTCCGGTAGA
>JBATYU010001143.1:0-11213 GCA_049674245.1 Bradyrhizobium sp.
CACGCGCCAATGGCGAGGGCTGGCACACCGATGTGTCCTGCGACCTCGAGCCGCCGATGGGCTCGATCCTCTATATCAGGCAGTGCCCGCCGCGCGGCGGCGACACGCTGTTCGCCAACATGTATGCCGCCTATGAAGCGCTGTCGGACCGCATGAAGACCTATCTTGCCGGGCTCGCCGCGCTGCATGACGGCGAGCAAGCCTATCGCGGGCTCTACGCCAATTATGGCGTCGCCGATCGCCCGTCGTACCCGCGCGCCGAGCATCCCGTCGTGCGCACCCATCCGGTGACGGGCAAAAAGGCGCTCTATGTCAACCGCGGTTTTACGCGTTATATCGTCGGCATCCCCAGGGATGAGAGTGACGCTGTTCTCGCCTATCTCTACCAGCACGCGGAAAACCCGCTGTTCCAGTGCCGCTTCCGCTGGAGCGAAAACGCCATCGCGTTCTGGGACAACCGCTGCGCGCAGCATCGCGCGATGTGGGATTACTGGCCGCATACGCGCGCCGGCACCCGCGTCACCGTCAAGGGCGAGCGGCCGGTGTGAGCGGGACGCCACGTTTGCCATGACCGCGACGACGCGCCGCAAGCTCGCAGCCGTCCTGATGGCGATGATCATCTTCGCCTGCCTCGGCGCGGTGACCACCGCGGCGGTCGGGCGGCCGGTGGAAATCGGCGCTTTCAACGCGGTCCTGATCGGCGCCGGCATCGGCCTGTTCGAAGAGTTCTACGTTCAGGGTTCACGGGGCAACTGGATGCGCGAGATGCATCCGCTGCGCGCGATCTTCATCTACATCCTCGTGGTGATCGTGCTGTATCTCATCGCCCTGCACGTGACCCACCTCGTTCTCGGCCGGCTCGACGATCTTCCGGTGGTTTACCGACGGCTGCCCTATGGCATAACGTTCTTCACGACATTCTCGATCGTCGGCATCCTGATGATCAGGGTCGCCCATTTCATCGGGTTGCGCACGCTCCTCGACCTCATGATCGGCACCTATCATCGCCCGGTCGAGGAGCGAAAAGTGCTGCTGTTTCTCGATATCAACGGCTCGACCGCGCTCGCCGAGCGGCTCGGGGCGCTGACGATGCGCAGCTTTGTCCGTAAGTTTCTTTCGGACGTATCGCAGCCAATCGTCGATTGCGGCGGCGAAATCTATCTCTACAAGGGCGATGGCCTGATCGCGGTCTGGAACTGGGCTGACGCTGTCAAGGCCGATGCCATTCTCAAGGCCGTCGATGCGATGTTCGCTGCCGTTGCAAAGCAGCGTGACGTCTACCAGCGCCTGTTCGGCGTGGTGCCCGGCTTTCGCGTCGGCATCCACGGCGGCGCCGTCATCGTCAGCGAGCAGGGCGATGCCAAGCGATCGATCGGCATCTATGGCGATGCGATCAATATCGCCGCCCGCATGGAAGAGGCGGCGCGGGCCCACGACGTCCGCTGCGTGATATCCGAAATCGTTGCGCAAGCGCTGGCCGACCGCAGCCGCGTCCGTCCCATCGGCGCCGAGCAGGTCAAGGGCATTTCGGCTCCGGTTGCGATCTGCGAATACGCGTCCGGTTGATCGCGGCGGCCGCCTTCGGTCTGCGCCGAAGCATTGACGCACCTGCCGCCCCGCGCCAAGCTTGCCGAAAGGCAATAGGCTGGGCGCAACATAAAACCGGAGGTCTGCCATGCTCCGCGCAGAGGACAACAGATTGCTGACCGAGAGCGGTTCGGGCACCCCGATGGGCGAATTGCTGCGCCGGTTCTGGATCCCGGTGCTACTTTCGGAAGAGCTGCCGGAAGCCGACGGGCCGCCGAAGAAGATCGTCGTGATGGGCGAGGAGCTGCTCGCCTTCCGCGACACCAGAGGCGTGGTCGGCGTGATCGATCAACATTGTCCGCACCGCGGCGCCAATCTCTGGCTCGGCCGCAACGAGGAATGCGGCATCCGCTGCGTCTATCACGGCTGGAAGTTTGATACCGAGGGCCGCTGCGTCGACATGCCGACCTCCTATCCCGATCTTGCCGCGAAAGACCTGATCCGGATCAAATCCTATCCGGTGCGCGAATGGGGCGAGATGATCTGGGCCTATATGGGCCCGGCGGACGCCATGCCGGAATTGCCGGCGCTGGAAATGGCGCTGGTGCCGGCCTCGCATCGCTACGTCTCGAAGAAATGGCAGGACTGCAACTGGGTGCAGGCGCTGGAAGGCTCGATCGACACCGCGCATTTCACCTTCGCGCATCTTTCTTTCGAGAAAGAAGAAAACGAGATCCTCGATATCAAGAAGCATTTTGTGAATCCGCTTGTTAGGGTTGCGACCGATCACATGCGCTGGATCGCCGAGGACCCGCGCCCCGTCATCAAGATCAATTCGCATGATGCGGGACTGACGATCGCGGGCGGCCGGCTGACCGGCAGCGACAACATCTATTGGCGCATCGCCCAGTTTCTGATGCCGCTGCATTCCTACGCGCCGAGCGCGATGCCGGGCGAGAGCATTTTTGGTCAGAGTTTTGTGCCGGTCACCGACACCAATTGCTGGATCTTCACCTATGCCTGGAATCCGGAGCGTCCGCTGACGCAAGCCGAACGCGCCGCCTATGATGCCGGCAACGGCGTGATCTCGGAGGTCGACGATAATTACGTGCCGCTGCGCCACAAGGGAAACGACTATCTGATCGACCGCAAGCTGCAGAAGACCAACAGCTATACCGGCATCAAGGGCGTGTCCGAGCAGGACGCCGCGGTGCAGGACAGCCAGGGCCCGATCGCGGATCGTACCCGCGAGCATCTCGGCCCCACTGATTTGGGCATCCTGCATTTCCGAAAAACGGTGATGGACGCGGCCCGCGCGCTGCAGCAGGGCGAGGCGCCGCCGCATTTAGGACATCAGGACCGCTACACTGTGCGCGCCGGCGCCTGCGTCACCAACAAGACCAAGGATCTGCCGGCGGTCATGATCGAGCGCTTTGGTGATGCGACAGGTTTTGTCGGACGGCCGCGCACCGCGGCGGCGGAGTAGGGGTTGCGGTCGTTGACGAGAAAATTCGCACGCTCAGGCTTTGGCGCTTGGCCCGGCCGTCGCACCATCATCGCCGCGATGGCGGCATTGGTGCTGCTGCCGATCGAGGTCGGTGAAGCCGGCTGGCTGCAGGACATGTTCAAAGGCTCGTCACAGCCAGGCAAATCGCCAAAGCGCGTCGCTTCCCCAAAGCCGGCCAGCTTGCCAAAGCGAGCCACCTTGGCGAAGCCTCCCGCCTCGCCTAAGCCCCACATGGCAAAGCTTGCCGCCCTGGGGCCGTTCGCCTTGAATCCTCCCGCTTCGAAACCGGTCGCAACAATGTGCGATCCCGCGAAATTCCGGATCGTTCTCGATGTGGGACATACTGCCGAATCAGAAGGCGCGACCAGCGCCCGCAACGTTCCGGAATTCAATTTCAATCTGCGCCTTGCGCAGCGGATCGAGGAGAAATTGAAGGCCGCAGGCTTTGCCGAGACCAGGCTTCTGGTAACCCAGGGCAAGGCCAGGCCCAGCCTCGCCAGGCGCGTCGCTGCCGCCGACAATCTGCACGCTAGTCTCTTCCTGTCGATCCACCATGACTCTGTGCCCGACAAATTGCTCGAGAACTGGGAATTCGAGGGCAGGAAGAGCCATTTCAGCGACCGCTTCAGCGGTTACTCGGTTTGGGTCTCGCGCGACAATCCGGACTTCAAGACGAGCTTCTCGTTCGCCGAATTGGTGGCTAAGGAGATGAAGGCGCAGGGCCTGCAATACGCGAAGCAATATACCCAACCGATCATGGGCCGCTACCAGCATCCGCTGCTGGACAAGGAAACCGGCGTCTATGGCCATGACGAGCTCGTCGTGCTGAGAACGACCCGGATGCCTGCTGTCCTCTTGGAGGCGGGCTCGATCATCAATCGGGACGAAGAGCTCAAGATGGAATCGCCTGAACGGCGGAACATCATCTCAAGCGGGGTCGCGGCGGCCGTGAAGGAATTCTGCGAGCCCCGATGGGCCATCCTCGGTCCGCTCTGAGGGCGACGCCGCCGCTGTTCACCGATAACCGCGACCAGGGACGGAGCCGCTTTCGGTCACGGTGAGCGATTTTCCGAATCGGGCGTCAGCCTATGGCCGCCCACGTTCCGGCACCGGCCAGAATGACCACCAACGCAACAAAGAGCGCCGCCTCAATTGTTGACAGAGTCCAGTTAGTCGGCATTGTGGATAACTCCGTTACCCCCAGCTCGAATGCTTAGAGTTTTTAGTAGGTTACCGTAAGCCCATCTTTTAGGCAATCCTGTGGACAAGATCCCGCCACCCGCGCGCCAAGGCGCCGCGCGGCGCTGCCGTGAGGATGCGGGCCTCACAGGTGTCCCTCATGATCGGGCGCCGCGCCCGACCGGAAACGCGCCGAACAATCCGCCGTCGGGATTGCTGCCCGATGGACGTGCCGGGCGTCAACGCCGGGAAGCTGATGGAATCGAAGCGTTTGATGTTGCCTGTCGGCGCTATACGGTCACGTTATCCTTATTGAATGTGACGGCCTTGAATCCGATGGCAGGCCGGTCTTAGTACACGTCTGGATCCAAAATCGCCGCGAAGCCAATCGTCAATAGATAGAGAATCTCCAATCCCACTGCGTACAGAATGCCGCGGGGACCAAAGAACAAGCACAACACCGTCGCGGTCACCACGAACCCAACCATGGTCCTGACGATGGGGGGCTGTTTTCGAAGCCAACGCATTTTAACCCTCCGGCAAGTTGCCTCAGTTGATGCCTACCCCCAGAGTCGTGAATGATGCAGGGAAGCGTCGGTGGGAATCGTATTGCCCGAGTCCACTCAGCTGATCGGTGGACTGGCGCCCGGGAACCGCCGCGCATATGCCGCGCCTAGCCCTTCGCGCCGTGATCGGGCCATGACGCGCTCCGGAAAGAAAAAGCACTGTCAGCGATATTGTTCCTTCACTTTTCCTCTATGCGCGCCCGATGAGGTAATCGAGTAGAGCCGGCGATGTCCGCTTCTGGGGCACATCTGAGACATCGAGCCTGATCAATATCTGAGGCCGGCTGGATGCAGTTTCTCAGCGCAGCCCGACCGCACAAAGTGCTAGGCGGCGTGGCCGAGGGGGAGCGCTGCCGGGCCGCCCCAGCCGTCTTGCTCAATCCGGCGTCAAAGTGATTGCAATTGCCCGGTGGATTGTGTGGACAGCTTTCAGTTCCGTCTTTAGGGCTGGCGTCTCTTTCGGCTTGCTCCAGAGCGCCGCGAGCGCATAGTCGCGGGGATGGGTTTCCTCGATAATGCTCTAACGCTAATTACGCTGCTGTCCCTTTTCCTTCTTGGGCCCGCTCTCGGGCGAGCCATAATCGCCTGCTTTCACAATTGGCAGGCATGGTCGCTACCGATCCAGCACCTCGCCGTTGGCATCTGCACGATGATTGCGGTGACGGGAATGGTGCTCGCCTACGGAGCGCTATGGAAATTGAGCCCGAAGTCCGTAGCCTGGTACACCTGGATCCAGGAAGTGCCAGTCGCCGGCAGAGTGAATGTTAACGGCCCGGTCGACGTGCGACAGCCGTTGAAAAAGTGAAGATCATTTCGCCAGCTCGCGAACATCGCCGAGGCGCATGCCGGCGCGAGGAGGCAAGACTAGCATTCAAAATTGCAGCGTGCCTCCGGCCGCGTCCCCACTACTCGCCGAAATACTTCAGCGCGATCTGGATGCCCTCGTCGTACATGCTTTGGAACTTTCCTTGGAACTGGTCCCCACGCTTGGTGCTGCGTGAGAAAAACTCGGTGACGTGCGCAATCAGTGTCTCACGCCGACGGTCCTCCCCCTCGATCTGTGTCGTCGACCCCACGTCAATCAACCCGTCAAGATCATAGTCGACGATGTAATAGTAAAGCGCTCCGATGTAGGGGCCGCGCGAGGGTTCATTGCGGATGCGGAGCATCTCCGCTCGGTTGCCCTTGGGTGCAATGTGGTCGTAACACCACCGGCGATCCTCGAGCCTGATGCACCCGGTCGTGGCCCCCTCACGTTCGAGCCAGACGCGCTCCGTCCTCGCGCGATTTCTCGACAGACTCTCGGGGAATGGCATCTTCACCGAGGTCACGAGATTGATGGCCTTGCGCACGTCTTCGCGCTCCGCTGCAACGGCTGAAGTCAAGGCAACGCCGAGCAATAGGCTCGCCACGAGGAGAGACTTAGGCTTCCGTCGGTAGAGTTTCCAAAGGAGCGCGGGCCTCAAGTGTCGCTATTCACCCAGGTACTTGAGTGCCACCTGGATGCCTTCGTCATAGAGGGCCTGAAAGTCGCCGCGAAATTGGTCGCCGCGACCTGCGGCGCGATAGAAAAACTGGCTTATCCTGCCAACCGGCGCGTACGGCTCACCTTCGAGGGTGGTCGTGCTCCCAATGTCGATCGTGCCATCGAGATCGAAATCGTCGACATATTGATAGGGCTGGCCGACCAGCGGCCCCGGCACGGGCTCCTTGCGGATGCGCAGCATCTCCGCGCGGTTGCCCACAGGAGCGATATGCTCATAGCACCACCTGATTTTGTCATCGAGCCGCAGGCAGGCGACAGTGGCACCATTGGTGTCGAGGTGGACCCGTTCGGTATGCGCCACGATGTTCCGCAGGTTTTCCGGGTACGGCATTTTCACTCCGGAAATCAGATTGATGACCATCCGCACCTGCTCTCGCTCAGCGGCTGTTGCTGACGTCAGGCCCGCGCCGATCACTAGTGCGCATGCGCACGCGAGTGTCTTGATCATGTGGTGAACCCCTCCCATGAAGCGGCAAGGCAACGCGGCGAACCCCGCTCGGTTCCTGAGGCCCCTGCACTTTTGCTGTGGAAAAATATGTCGCTTACCGCACCGAAAAAGGCGCGCTGTACGGCCGCCCGAACCGAGTGCCTGCCGTCAGCCTCTGCAGCAATCAGGCGTTCAAGAACTGACCAATCCGCGCCAAGAATAAGCGCCGTTGCCAAGGACCGCTAGGTTTAGCGGGTGGGCAACCTTACGTGTTCGTCTGAGATGATGAGGGACCACGTCAGTTGACGGCCTCTTATCAGGCCTGCGATTTCGCTCATTGGCACATTTGCGATATGCCAACTGCATCGAGCGATGTCCGCTTTCAGGAGTAACCCGGAAGATATGTGCTCATGCTGAGTTCTTCTGACTTTGACCCACAAGCGACCAAATAGTGACTAATGTGAAACCTCCGTACGGGGACACGACCTGATTGCGGTTTAGTTCGCGTTCGGTCGTCGATGTGGCGATATCCCTTCCTGAGTGGAGACTTCATGCGCGCATACGTTCTCAAGCATTACGGCGGTCCTGAAGGCTCGCTGTTGATGGATGTCCCGCCACCTACGCCGAGGCCACGCGATATTCTCGTCGCAGTACGCGCTGCGGGTCTGAACCCGGTAGATTTCAAGTTCCGACAGGGGAAGCTGCGCGTAATTCTGCGGCCAAGGCTTCCGTTGGTGCTCGGCAACGAACTCGCGGGTGAAGTTATTGCCGCAGGTCACGACGTCAAACGGTTCCGCGTCGGTGAGCGTGTGTTTGCCCGGGTCGCGAAGGATCGTCTTGGCGCATTCGCCGAGCAAGCATGCGTCGACGAGGATGACGCTGCGCCCATGCCCCGGAATCTGGATTTCACGGCTGCGGCCGGCGTACCCTTGGCGGGGCTGACCGCTCTGCAGGCATTAAGGGACGAGCTCCGTGTCATGCCAGGACAGAAAGTTTTCATTTCAGGCGGCGCCGGAGGGGTCGGTACTTTTGCAATTCAGATCGCCAAATGGCTGGGCGCACATGTGACAACAACAGCTTCGAAGCGAGGTGAAGCGCTGGTGCGCTCGCTCGGCTGTGATGAGGTGATCGACTATACGGTCCAGGATATATCCAACGGGCAACGCAGATTTGATGCGGGATTTGACCTGATTGGCGGCAAAACCCTGGAACAAATGTTTGAAATCATGAAGCCTGGAACCAAGATCGTTTCAGTCGCCGCGCTTCCAGAACCGCAAACTGCGATTCTGGATTTGGGCGGCCGCCGGGTTCTTTCCGCCCTCTTCTGGCTCATCAGCTACGGTACCAGATCTCGGGCTCGACGCGCAGGCGTCAGCTATCGCTATCTATTTATGCATGCAAGCGGTAGCGACCTCGCGCTGCTTGCCGAACTCATCGAGCAGGGAAAATTGAAGGTTACCGTCGACAAGGCATATCCGTTTGCGAAAATTTCCGACGCTCTAGCCTACGTCGAGGGCGGACACGCTAAAGGGAAAGTCGTTGTTACGGTGAGTTGATGGCTCTGCCTCTTGCGCGGCGATCATGACGCGACCGTTCATTCGGTTGGGCGAAAAGGTGAGCTCAAAACTGGCGCGGGTGGCGAGCCTGCGCTCGCCACCCGCAATCATGTGGTTTTGACTAACCGGTTCTAGTGTGAATCCGGACCTTGGTCATGATCATCATGATCGTAGTCTAGATGATAGTGATGATGGGGCGGCATGCGCCCCCTGCATGCGGGCACCGGATCGGGAGCAGAGGCGTTCTCGTTTGCGCCCGGCGCGGGGACGCCAGCCATCAGTCCAGCCTGCAGCAATCGGTTCACGATGTCCTGCGTATCGTCGCAAATCAGGAGGCGGTTTCTTACCAGATTGTCGACCGCCACTACGACCTTGGCCCGATACTCCCCGAAGGAAGGGTAACGCTCCTCGACTGAGGGCCGTGGATCGCCCGCAGCCAAACGGGCCGCCCGCGTTGCCTGGAACGGGATGTATTGGCCGGACTGCTCGCATCCATCGTTCGCCCAAACACCCGAACGCAGTCCCCAGCCTGTGTAGGTCGCCAGCGGCACAACCAGTTCCGGCAGCCGAATGCCGGCAAGGTCGTTGCCGTCGCTGTCGGTCTTCGGCACGTAGCTCGGATAAATCCTGCCGTTGGCCGGATTATCCTCATACGGCGGAGTGATGACCGGCGGGTTTATCGTCGGCACAAAGGTTTGATAAAAATCTGGTCCGAAGTTGAACCGGTACCGGGTCGTTTTCAAACCTGTGTAGGTGACGCCTGGAATGTGCGGGAATCCAACGCCGTCCTGAGGCAAGGGCAGCACCAGGGTGTGGTCCCGAAGCTTCGGCACCTCCGAGTCCGGAGGTTCGATGCCGTGCGTCGACCATTCGTCCAGATCGTTCCACAGCGCTCGTTGCACCGGAGCGGAATCGAGCGGATTGAGGAACTGCTGGCACAAGCCTTTCGATGTAGGATTGCTCGGGGCGCCGGCATGCTGCATGCTGGACAACAGGTACAGTCGCGTGAATGGATGATCCGGCAGATCGAATCTTCCTGTCGGGTCTGTGCTCATCAGCGAAGCGGCCTTCACCCAGAACTCGTTGGCCGAATAGAACTCGGTCGCCAGCGGGCAGGTGTGGGTCTGTTCACACTTCTTGTAGCGCCAGTCGCTGGTACCGGAAATCGGATCGAAGGTCGGCACGTTCGCAAACGGGTAAAGGCCCTCGAGGTAGAGCAGCTCCTGGCGGTTGCGGTTGGTGCGCTTGGTCTGCGACCATCGGTAGTTCATGTTGGCGCCGTCGCCGGCCGCAATCCATTGCATCATTCCGTCGAAAACTTTCCTGTGGTTTTCGTCCTCATTGAATCCGAGATGAACGAAGTCATTGAGGGTCCGGGCTGGCTGCGACACCGTCTCCGTGTAGATGCGGTCGATTTGACCCTTGATCGGGTTGGGCGTGCCGGCGTCGTCGTGCGAGGAAAACCGCAGGAACGAATTGAAGTCGCGAATGGCCGCTAACCCCAACCCGTTCACCGTCGGGTTCTTGGCCTTGTAGGAGAATTCGTAGATGTCGTTGTTGACGAAATTGCCCGTGGTCAATTTGATCGCGCGGTTAGGGATCGTGTTGGGAGGGTTCGTGGGGTCAACGGCGTCGGTATAGGCCCAGCCGCTGGACGGGACAGGCACGGGCGGGTCGTCGAGATGGATACGATGGGTCAGGACGGCATCGCCCTGGTTGGTGGAGGCGGGAGGGTAAGCCAGCGTAAAGCTGGCGGTGGCGCCGGCCGTCACGATGTACTCGTATGCTGGCCCGGTGATCGGATTATTGGGGTCACCTGCAACCGGGAAGGAGGCCGTCGCCGTGAGACCGCTCAAGGGCCCGAGATTGTTCTCCCAGCCGGACCATACCGTGGTGTAGCCGCGGGTCCACAGGAAGGAATCATCCAGAGCCGTCGCATCGGTGAGCGCCGCCGGATCGCTGGTGCCGGTCGGCGTGTTGTTGAGCAATTGGTACGTCTTGCCGCCGCGGTTCGGCGGCTCATACATCATTTTGCGATTGCCCTTGCTTGGGTCCAAAGGCTGCAAAATGTAGAAATTGTGGTGATAGACGACGTGGCCCTGTGCGTTTTTCGGCGCGAGCGCGATGTCGGTGATACCAGCATTCAGCGGATTTGCCGGGTCGACCTCGCCCGTCGCGATGCCGGTGATGACCTCATACTGGCCGACGCCGGCAAATGAATGGCCCCCGAAGGCAGTGGCTCTGGTCAGGATCTGGATTTGCGTGATGCGCGCGTGCGCGACGGGCGCTGCGGCCAGGACACTGGTCGCCAGAAGGCTTGCAACGCCAAGCCGGGATAGTTTGTGCTTTCTGGAACAAGATGCGCGGAAAAATGGCGCACCGCTTGCGGTGTGAACCATGAGGGATCCCCCGTTTGTTGTTGTCCGTCCTTCCGACTTTGCCAGGGCGGCAATGTCGCGAACGGTTGAGCGAGTAGGATCTAATTTCGACGCTGGCTCGCAAAAGCTAACAAACAACCGAAGGCTGGGACAACCCCTGCTGTTTTTTTTAAGTCTGAGGCAGCCGTGATCGCCGCGAGTGAGCAAGCGCAGCAAAGTTATCGACGATGTTGGGTGCGGGGTGAAGGCGTAGTCAACACCGCGCGGCGTGGCTGGTTGATTCGCCCGGGACCGGGCAAATCAGTTTGATCAATTCGCACCGATTCACCTCGCTCGTCCGGTCCTCGACGGCGCGAAATCGCTTGCGCCTAAAAGCCAATTTCGTGAGCGGATTCAAGCTGATTTGGGTTTCCAGTCCTGACGCTAAAAATATTGTTTTCCGAAAATCAGAAACTGTGGTACTGTTCGCACATCCCGCCTCGACAAGAGGGGCGTACGCGTCGTCACGAACGTGGGGCGGGATGCGA
>JBATYU010001144.1:0-2185 GCA_049674245.1 Bradyrhizobium sp.
ACACAGGACTCGGCCGCCAGCGGCGAACTGCACGTGCGCAACGAGCACGCCAATATTCAATACCGCATCAACGGCATCATGCTGCCTGACGGCGTCGGCGCGTTCGGGCAAATCCTTGACACCGGCATCGTCGGCAGCCTTGCACTGCTCACCGGTGCGCTGCCGGCGCACTATGGCCTGCGCACCGCGGGCGTGCTCGACATCCAGACCAAGGCCGACGCCTTCAACAATTCCGGCAGCGTCAGCGTCTATGGCGGCAGCCACGGCACGATCACGCCGAGTTTTGAATATGGCGGCACGGCCGGGCAAACCCAGTATTTCCTGTCCGGCCGCTTTTTGCAGAACAATCTGGGCATCGAGAATCCCACACCGTCCAACGAGGCTATTCACGACCGCACGTCGCAGGAAAAAGGCTTCCTATACCTCTCGACCGTGCTTGACCCCACCAGCCGCCTAACCTTCATAAGCGGCGTCTCGAACAGCACCTTTCAGATTCCCAACAATCCCGGGCAGACGCCGAACAACACGGCCTTTGGGGTGTCTACTTTCGATTCAGCATTCCTCAACGAACATCAGAACGAGTTCAACCAGTTCAACGTCCTCGCCTACCAGAAATCGGTCGACGATGTCGACTTCCAGGTCTCCTATTTCAACCGCTACAGCCAGTTGCACTTCTTCCCGGACCCGATCGGCGATCTGGTTTTCAACGGCGTCTCATCGGACGTCTACCGCCAGAGCTTCGTCAACGGCATTCAGGAAGATACCGCATGGCGCGTCGGCTTTGCCCATACGCTGCGGTTCGGCTTTTCCGTGAGTGCGGAACGCTCTCTGGTCAACAATATATCCACTGTGTTGCCGCTCGCCGATCCCAACGATCCTGGCGCCGGTACGATCGATGCGCCGTTCTCGATTTTCGATAAAAGCACTAAAACCGGCTGGCTGCTTGGCACGTACCTTCAGGACGAGTGGAGGATCAACAACCAGTTGACCCTGAACGCCGGATTGCGGTTCGACCAGATGTATCAATATGTCGATGCCAACCAGTTGAGCCCGCGCGTCAGCCTGACCTGGAAGCCGTACGACGGAACCACCTTCCACGCCGGCTACGCGCGAAACTTCACGCCGCCGCAGCAGGTGATTGCGGCCCCGACCAATCTCGTGCTGGTTACGCCCCCCGCTGTTCCCGCAAACACGCAAACTCCCGAGGTGCCGCTCAACAGTCCGGTGCTGCCGGAACGCTCCAACGTGTTCGACGTCGGCGTCGTCCAGAAGATTTACGCGATCCCGGGCCTCGAGGTCGGCATCGACGGTTACTACAGGCAGGCCCGCGACCTGCTCGACGACGGCCAGTTTGGCGCGGCCTATGTGCTGAACGGCTTCAATTACGACCGCGGCGAAAATATCGGGCTCGAACTCAAATCGACCTACACCAACGGCAATTTCCGCGCTTACGGAAACCTCGCCTGGGCCAAGCAGATCGCCACCAACGTGGTATCGAACCAGTTCCTGTTCGCTCAGGACGAAATAAACTTTATCGCGACCCACTTTATCTACACCGACCATGCCCAGGTCCTGACCGGGTCGGCCGGCGCTTCTTACTTGTGGAACGGCACGCGCTTCAGCGCGTCGATGATCTACGGCAGCGGGCTTCGTTCCGGCTTTGCCAATACCGATCACGTGCCGTCCTACACCCAGGTCAATTTGGGAATATCGCACGAATACCTGTTCCCGGGCTGGACCAAGCCGACGACCGTTCGGTTCGACGTGGTGAACGCCTTCGACAAGATCTACGAAATCCGGGACGGCTCGGGCATCGGCGTGTTCGCGCCGCAGTTCGGGCCGCGCCGCGGCTTCTATCTCGGCGTTACGCAAAAGCTATGAGCAACGGGGAACAGGGCGGCCGGATTGGTCGAAGAGAGAACGACATGCAGCAAAGCGGCAAGAAGTACCAGCGCAGTAAACACACGACGATGACGGTGATCACGAGCTTCGGCTCGTGGATCGCGGTGCTATCGCAGCCCGCTTTTGCCCAGGCCGAAAATCCCTTGCTGCCGCGCAACCTGTCGCCATGGGGAATGTTCCTCAATGCCGACATCGCGGTGAAGGCGGTGATGATCGGGCTGGCCTTCGCGTCGCTGGCGACCTGGACGGTTTGGCTTGCCAAGACGATCGAGCTGCGCGTTGC
>JBATYU010001145.1:0-1618 GCA_049674245.1 Bradyrhizobium sp.
GGCATGGGCAAGATCGGCGGCGCGCTCGACCTCGGCATCAGAGGCCTCGGGCCGGCCGAAGCGGATGTTTTCGCGCGCGGAAGCGGCGAACACGATCGATTCCTGCGGCACCAGCGCGATATGCGCACGGACCAGTTTCGGATCGGCCGCCTTGATCGGCACGCCGTCAAACAAGATCACACCTTGCGCGGGGTCATAGAACCGCAACAGCAGATGAAACAGCGTGCTCTTGCCGGCGCCCGACGGGCCGACGATGGCGACTTTCTCGCCGGGGCGCACCGAAAACGAAACCCCGTCGATCGCCGGCACATTCGGCCGCGTCGGATAGGCGAAGCTGACATTGTCGAACGAGACGTCGCCGCGCGCAGGCTGCGGCAGTGCACGAGGAGAGGCCGGCGTGGTGATCTCAGGCCTGACGTTGAGTATCTCGAACAAACGTTCCGCCGCACCTGATGCGGCCGAGATCTCGCCCCAGACTTCGCTGAGCTGGCCGAGGCCAGCGGCTGCGAACACTGCATACAGCACGAACTGGCCGAGCCGGCCGGGCGTAATGGTGCCGGTCAGCACGTCATGCGACCCGATCCAGAGGATGAACACCACGCTGGTGAAAACGATGAAGATGATGATCGCCGTCAAAAACCCGCGCGCGCGGGTCGAGGTGCGCGCCGCCTCATAGGCCTGTTCGACCTCACGGCCGAAGCGCGCGTTCGCAAGCCGCTCGCCGGTATAGGCCTGCACGGTCCGCATTGCGCCCACCAGCTCCGAGGCATAGGCCGACGCATCCGCCAGCGTATCCTGCGCGTTGCGCGACAGCCGCCGCACCCAGCGCCCGAACGCCACCAGCGGCAGCACGATCACTGGAATGGCCAACAGCACGAAGCCGGAAAGCCGCGGGCTCGTGATCACCATCATGGCGGTCGCGCCCATGAACAGCATCAGATTGCGCAGCGCGATCGAAACCGAGGCGCCGACCGCCGACTTGATCTGGGTGGTATCGGCGGTCAGCCGCGAGATCAGCTCGCCCGAGCGCGCGGAATCGAAGAAGGCCGGCGACAGCGAGAGCAGGTGGGCGAACACGTCACGCCTGAGATCGGCAACGATGCGCTCGCCGATGGTCATCACCAGATAGAACCGCGAGGCGCTGGCAAAGGCGAGCACCGCGACCACCGCGATCATGACGCTGAAATAGCTGTTGATCAGCTCGATGCCGCGCGGCGTGAAACCGAAATCGATCATCCGCCGCACCGCGACCGGCACCAGCAAGGTCGTCAATGCGGCGACGGTCAGCGCAACGAGCGCGAGCAAGGCGCGACCGCGGTAGCGGGCGACATAGGGCGCGAGCGCGAGCAGCGGACGCAGCCGCGCCCGGCCCTTGGGCGGCAGCTCCGTCAGATCCGGCTCAAGGCGAGATGCCGCGACCGGCTCCGGATCCGGGCGTGGCGGTGTCTCGCCATGCCGCTCTTCAAGCCGCTCGACTGCGCTCATGAGATCCGACCGATCGTTGTGCCACCCCCAGATAGGCCCCGCCAGCGGTCGTGGCAATCGGCGGATGACTTGACCTGTCCCTTGGCCTATTCCTTGGCCGATTCCTTGGCGGATTCACTGGCTTGTTTTGGGG
>JBATYU010001146.1:0-2281 GCA_049674245.1 Bradyrhizobium sp.
CCGGCGTAAAACCCGGCGCGATTCAGGTCCGCTTCGGCGGCCTGGACGAGCCGGTGATGCCGGGCGCGCCGAAATTCCTGAAGTCGCTGAGCATCGATCACGCTCGCGATGGCGAGGTGATGATCGCTTTCGCCATGAACGGCGAGCAGCTTCCATTGCTGAACGGATTTCCGCTGCGGCTCGTTGTGCCCGGCTGGTGCGGAGTCTACTGGGTCAAGATGCTGAACGACATCGAAGTGCTGGATCAGCCAGATACCAATTACTGGACAGCGACCGGCTACCGCGTGCCCGATACGCCGCACCATGCCGTCAAACCTGGCGATACCGGATTCAAGATGGTGCCGGTGACCCGCAACGCTCCGCGGTCGTTCATCACCAACATCCGCAACGGCGACAGCGTGCCCGTGGGGATGCCGGCTTTAGCGCGGGGCATCGCCTTCGGCGGCAATTGCGGCGTTGCCCGCGTCGATCTGTCGCTCGATGGCGGCACGACTTGGGAGCCGACGCAACTCGGTGCAGATCAGGGCACATACGGCTTTCGGCAATGGCAGACGCAGTTCACGCTGCCTGCGCGCGGCGCGCAAACCCTGATGGTTCGTTGCACCAACATCAGGAATGAGGCGCAGCCGGATTTCAAGATCTGGAATCCGGCCGGCTACCTGTTCAATACCATTGAAACGACCCATGTGGTCGTGGCCTGAGGAAAAACCAAAAATGCTACGTGCTGTTTTCCCGATACCCACCGTTCTGGGTCTGGTTCTGTTGCTCCATCCCGGCCAGGCCGCAACGATCACCACATTGAAGTCGCCGAAGCTGGATGTCCCCACCAGCGACGCGATGTTCCCCGCGGGTGCGGGCTCGGACGCAATCAACAACAACTGCCTCGCCTGCCACTCGGCCGACCACGTGTTGAATCAGCCTTCGTTGTCCAGGCAAGCCTGGCAAGAAGTCGTCAACAAGATGATCATGGCTTACAAGGCCCCCATTAGCCCTGACGACGCCAAGGCAATCGTGGATTATCTCGTTCGCACCAAAGGCACTTCATAACTCGGTAACGCGAGCTCTCAACGATAGCATCTACGCGCGCCTGAGCTCTAACGAATCGGAATATGCTCGCAATGACGAAACTTCGAATTAGCGTTGGAATATTAGCAACGGTCTTCTGCTTGTCAGTCAGGGCCCAGACCATCAACGTAATGGCCCTCGATCAAGACGGAGCCCAGACGGTCCTGCAAGCAGCGAAGGAGAGCGCGCAGCAGCGCAATGCACCCACCGCAATTGCAGTGGTTGATCCCGCCGGGGATCTGCTTGCTTTCCAGCGGATGGATGGTGTCCGCCCAGCAAGCGCGGACCTTGCCATAGAGAAGGCACGAACGGCTGCGCGGCTACGACGGCCGACGGCGGAGATCGAGGACAGCATCAATCGGGGCCGAACGGCATTCGTCACCGCCAACATAGCGGCACTGCGGGGCGGCGTGCCGATACGCGTAAGCGGCGAAGTCGTGGGCGCCGTAGGTGTTGCCGGCTTGAGCAAGGAGATCGACGCGGAGATCGCGAACACGGCGGCAGCGGCGCTGAGCCCCTCACCGATGACAGCCCAGCATAGGTGACGCGTTACTGTTTGGTGCGGCCCTTTGCAATTTGCGGGCGTACCACCGCCCAATCAGTCGAAATCGTCAGCGCAGGCGTGACCGGACTGTACCTGTGACTAAACCAAGGGATAGTCGGATCCATGCCGACACCACAGCCTGAGCCTACCTTGGTACGGATTTGCCATACCCGCGTGCAATGGCGTGGGCCGGCACCAGGTGGTACCGATCAAGTTGAAAGCGGAATGCAACGGAACCGGTCCCACGAACCGGCAGTTGCAAGGCAAGGTCGGCGGCGTAACGCCCGCCGGCCTTTCTCTTGACCGAGCGGCGAGCCGAGATCGTCTATAGAGTGCCCGGAAGGATGGCAGACGTCGACACATGCTGGACAAGTTTAGCAAGAGGCGGTCAGCTTCGGCTCATGTGATCGTCCTGGGGAATGAGAAGGGTGGGTCGGGCAAGTCCACCGTCGCATCGCATGTCGCCGTTGGCCTTCTAAAGGCCGCCCAGCGGGTTGCTACAATCGATCTCGACGCTCGTCAGCAAAGCTTTACGCGCTACATAAACAATCGTCGTGCCTGGGCAGCCCACACAGGGCTCGATCTCGAAGTGCCAGCCCACTTCTGCATCGAACAAGGCCGGGCGATGCAGATCGCTGACAATGAAGAGCTCGAATGCCAACGGCTTATCGA
>JBATYU010001147.1:0-2942 GCA_049674245.1 Bradyrhizobium sp.
CCGGTCATCGCATCGATGCGGATCCGCACTCCTACCATGTCTGGCTCAATCTGCCGGAGGGCTGGCGCGCCGAGGCGCTCACGGCGGCTGCGGCGAGAGCCGGCATCGCCATCACGCCGGCGAGCGCATTTGCCGTCGCGCCCGGCCATTCGCCGAACGCGGTGCGCCTCGCACTCGGCCTGCCGAATCATGACGAACTGCGCAAGGCCCTGACGCGTCTTGCCGCCTTGCTGGCGGCGCGACCCGAGGAGACCGACGTCACCGAATAGGGTGGCCGATGTCACGCGTCGTTGCGAACGAGGCGCGATCGGTTGCACCAGCGGCTAGCCGCTCGAAACGCCCGGATAAAGCCTCTCCTCGATCGCGCCGAAGATGCACGCGAGCCGTTCCGCCCATTGCTGCTGGCCGGCCTGGTCTGAAATCAGGTCCTGGCGGATCTCGATGCCGGTGCTGATCAGCCCGCGCGCCTCGCCATGCAGGGGAATCGTGTAATCGGTCTCGTCGCTGACCGCATAGGGCTCGTTGTCGCCGACCACGAGATCGGGCTCCGCGCGCAACAGCTTCAGCAGCAACGGCGGCAGTCTGGTGTCGCGATGATAGAGCGTGCCGATGTGCCAGGGACGCGCGATGCCGGCATAGACCGGCGTGAAACTGTGCAGCGCGACCAGCGCTGTCGGCCTCTGATCACGCAGGCGCTGATCGATGATGGCGTCGATGTGCCGGTGGTAGGGATCGAAAATCTCGCGGCGCCGGATCGCGGCCGCTTCGCCCGTGAGCCCTTCATTGCCGGGGATCGTGGTGGCCTCGCTGATGCGCGGAATCGAACTTGCAGCGTGAGGCGGGCGGTTGCAGTCGATCACGAGCCGTGAATAATTTTGCGCGATCAGATGCGCGTCGAGCTGTTTCGAGAGCGCCTCCGCGACACCGGCGATGCCGATATCCCAGGCGATATGCCGCGTCAGTTCGCTTTCCGCTAGCCCGAGATCGCCGAGAGCTCTCGGGATCAGCCGCCCGTAATGGTCACAAATGAGCAGAAACGGCGAGCGCCCCGCGGCATTATATTCCTGCACCGGCGCAGCATCCGCGCGTCCAAGGAGTAATGATATGTCGCCGTTGTTCAAGGCTATTTCCTCTTGTTGCCTATCGAAGCAGCATATGTGTCTGGAAATAAGCACCGATCGCTATAGATTAAACTGCCCGGAATGACGATGATTTCCTCGACGATGCCGCTCCTGACCATCCATCACAAGACCGAATACCGCTACGCGCGCCCGGTGGCGTTTGGCGAACACCGCATCATGCTGCGCCCGCGCGACGGCCACGATCTGCGCGTGCTCGACAGCCGCCTCGACATCGTGCCGGCGCCGATGCGGCTGCGCTGGATCCACGACGTGTTCGGCAACAGCGTGGCGATCGCGGATTTTGACGAGCGCGCGCAAACGCTCGCCTTCACCTCCAGTGCGACGGTCGACCACAACCCGGCCGAGGAATTCGCGCTGACGCCGGACGACAAGGCCTATTTCTATCCCTTCCTCTACGACGACGAGGAATTTCCCGACCTCGTTCAGTTCATCACGCCGCAATATTCCGATCCCGACGGCGAGCTGTCGGCGTGGGCGCGCAAGTTCCTCGATCCGGAAGCGCCGACCCCGACGTTCAAAATTCTTGCCGGCATGACCCATGGCATCCGCGAGGCCTTCATTTACCGCAAGCGCCACGAGCAGGGCACCCAGCATCCGCTCGATACGCTGCAAACCGGATCCGGCACCTGCCGCGACTATGCGCTGTTCATGATCGAGGCGTTGCGGCGGCTCGGCATCGCGGCGCGCTTCGTCTCGGGCTATCTGTTCGTGCCCGACGATCGCGACGGCCATGTCGGCGGCGGCTCGACCCATGCCTGGGTGCAGGTCTACCTGCCGAGCGCCGGCTGGATCGAGTTCGATCCGACCAACGGCATCGTCGGTGCCCGCGACCTCATTCGCGTCGCAGTCGCCCGCGATCCGCGCCAGGCGATTCCGCTGCATGGCACCTATCTCGGTTCGGCCGACGCCTTCATCGGCATGGAGGTGAATATCTATGTCGTCCCCGCCGACGAACGGGCGGAGGCGTAACATCATGGAAATCAAGGTCGGCTTCGAGATTGCGTACGCGGCGGTGCAGCCGACACCGATGGTGATCATGCTCTCGATCCACCCGTCGCGGTTTTCCGACATCGTCGGCTCTGAGACCATCGTTGCCGATCCGAACGTGCCGATCGGTTTCTACCGCGACAGTTTTGGCAATGTCTGCGGGCGGCTGGTGGCCCCTAGCGGCGGCGTAACCTTGCGCGGCAGCGCGCTGGTGCGCGATTGCGGATTGCCCGATGTGGTGAACCCGAGCGCGCAGCAGGTGCCGATCGATCAACTGCCCGATGAGCTCTTGCTCTATCTGATGCCGAGCCGCTATTGCGAGACCGACAAGCTCACCGACATCGCCTGGTCGCTGTTCGGCAATATGCCGACAGGCTGGGCGCGGGTCGCCGCCATCACCGAGTTCGTGCATAACCACGTCAGCTTCGGCTATCAGCACGCCCATCACATGAAATCGGCGCACGACGTCTTTGAGCAGAAGAACGGCGTGTGCCGCGATTTTGCGCATCTGGCGCTGACCTTCTGCCGCTGCATGGGTATCCCGGCGCGCTATTGCACCGGCTATATGGGCGACATCGGCGTTCCACCGGATCCGGCGCCGATGGATTTTTCCGGCTGGTTTCAGGCCTACCTGTCCGGCCAGTGGTACACCTTCGACGCAAGGCACAATCATCCGCGGATCGGCCGCATCCTGATGGCGACGGGGCGCGACGCCGCCGACGTGGCGCTGACCACGAGCTTTGGCCGGATGATTCTTTCGAAGTTCGTCGTCATCAGCGATGAAGTGGTGGCGGCTTGAGCCCATCTCTCACC
>JBATYU010001148.1:0-6121 GCA_049674245.1 Bradyrhizobium sp.
GGAAAAACCTAAGCACTTTCAACGCTCTAACGAGCATTCTAGCCGACCTAGCCACCCTCGCGGGCGGTTTTGGTGCGGCCTTTAGGAGAGCCAAATGCCCAAGCTGAAGACCAAGTCAGGCGCTAAAAAGCGCTTCAAGGTGACTGCCACCGGCAAAGTGATGCACGCCCAGCGCGGCAAGCGCCACGGCATGATCAAGCGGACGAAGAAGCAGATTCGCCAGCTCCGCGGCACCCGCGTGCTGTTCAAGACCGACGGCGACAACGTCAAGAAGTACTTCTTGCCGAACGCCTGACCGCGCTTCTCGTCCAAGCCAAGCCGCGTTCGCGCGGCAACCCGTCACCTCTTTTCTGATCAAGGATTTAAGTCATGTCTCGCGTCAAACGCGGTGTGACCTCTCACGCCAAGCACAAGAAAGTCTACAAACTCGCCAAGGGTTTCCGCGGCCGCCGCAAGAACACCATCCGCGCCGCCAAGGCCGCGGTCGAGAAGGCCGGGCAATACGCCTTCCGCGATCGCAAGCGCAAGAAGCGCACCTTCCGCGCGCTCTGGATCCAGCGCCTCAACGCCGCGGTGCGTCCGTTCGGCATGACTTACAGCCGATTTATCAACGGCCTTTCCAAGTCGGGCATCACGGTCGACCGCAAGGTGCTGTCGGATCTCGCGATCCACGAGCCGCAAGCGTTCCAGGCGATTGCCGAAAAGGCCAAGGCCGCGCTGGCGGCGTAAGGCTTCGCTCCATTTGCGCTCTGCAAGGTTTTTGAAGCCGTCATGGCCGGGCTTGTCCCGGCCATGACGGAGCTAGGAGCACTGGCTTAGCATCCTAGCGAAAAGGGATTGCCATGTCCGACCTCGCTGAACTTGAATCCACCATCCTGAGTCAGATCGACGCCGCAGGCGATGAGCCCGCGCTTGAAGCCGTACGCGTCGCGGCGCTTGGCAAGAAGGGCTCGATCTCGGCGCTGCTCGCAACCCTCGGCAAGATGTCGCCGGACGAGCGCAAGACGCAAGGTGCGGCGATCAATCTCGCCAAGGACAAGGTGACCCAGGCGCTTGCCGCGCGCCGCGACGTGCTGAAATCCGCAGCGCTCGACGCGCGGCTCAAGTCCGAGACCATCGACGTCACGCTGCCGGTGCGCGAAACGGCTGCCGAAGCGGGCCGGATTCATCCGCTCAGCCAGGTGATGGATGAACTCACCGCGATTTTCGCCGACATGGGATTTGCCATCGCCGAAGGCCCGGACATCGAGACCGATGACTACAATTTCACCAAACTGAATTTCCCGGAAGGCCATCCGGCGCGGGAAATGCACGACACGTTCTTCTTCAACCCGAAGCAAGACCCCGGGTCAGAGCCCGGGGCAGGCCCCGGGTCGAGGCCCGGGGCAGGCGGCACACGGATGTTGTTGCGTACGCATACTTCGCCGGTGCAGGTGCGCACCATGCTGGCCCAGAAGCCGCCGATCCGCGTCATCTGCCCGGGCCGCACCTACCGAATCGATTCCGACGCCACCCATACGCCGCAGTTCCATCAGGTCGAAGGCCTCGTGATCGACCGGGGCTCGCATCTCGGCCACCTCAAATGGATCCTGCACGAGTTCTGCAAGGCGTTCTTCGAGGTCGATCACATCAACATGCGGTTCCGCCCGTCGTTTTTTCCGTTCACCGAGCCGTCGCTCGAGGTCGATATCCAGTGCCGGCGCGACAAGGGCGAAATCCGCTTCGGCGAGGGCGAGGACTGGCTGGAGATTCTGGGCTGCGGCATGGTGCATCCGAACGTGCTGCGCGCCTGCGGCATCGATCCCGACGTCTATCAGGGCTTTGCCTGGGGCATGGGCATCGACCGCATCGCGATGCTGAAATACGGCATGTCCGACTTGCGGCAATTGTTCGAGAGCGACGTGCGCTGGCTCAGCCACTACGGCTTCAAGGCGCTCGATGTCCCGACCTTGGCGGGAGGGCTGAGCTCGTGAGCGCTGTCCCCGAAAGATATCAGGGCTTGCGCTCGTTCGCGTTTGGCGACGGCCCGGAGCTTGCCGACGAGCTGCTCGATCTCGTGATGAAGGGCATCAAGACCGCGACCTGCTCGACCGAGGACGAACCGAACACCTCGATGCCCGGCGAACGCTGGATCGTGCTCGACGGCCGCGGCGAACCGCGCTGCGTGATCGAGTCCACCGAAGTGAGCTATCGGCGTTACATCGAAGTGGATGCGGCCTTTGCCTATGAAGAGGGCGAAGGCGACCGTAGCCTCACCTGTTGGCGCGCGGCGCATCGCAGATATTTCGGGCGACAGGGCAAGTTCAGCGAAGACATGATGCTGATGTGCGAGCGTTTTCGTCTGGTTGAGGTCTTCGAAGGCCGCAGGGTGGCGTCATGAAATTCACGCTCTCCTGGCTGAAGGAACATCTCGACACCGACGAGCCGGTCGAAAAGCTTGCCGACAAGCTCACCATGATCGGGCTCGAGGTCGAGTACATCGAAGACAAGGCAAAGGCGCTGGCGCCCTTCACCATCGCAAAGGTGATTTCCGCCGAGCAGCATCCTAACGCCGACCGGCTTCGGGTCTGCATGGTCGACACCGGCAACGGTGCAGCACCGGTGCAAGTCGTCTGCGGCGCGCCGAACGCGCGCGCGGGCCTTGTCGGCGTGTTCTCTCCACCCGGTACCTTCATTCCCGGCAAGAACATCACGCTCGGCGTCGGCACCATCAGGGGCGTCGAAAGTCGCGGCATGCTGTGCTCGGCGGCCGAGCTGCAAATTTCCGACGATCACGATGGCATCGTGGAGCTTGCGGCCGACGCGCCGATCGGGGCCCGCTACGCCGAATGGGCCGGGCTCGGCGATCCCATGTTCGAGATCAATTTGACGCCGAACCGGCAGGACTGCACCGGCGTGCATGGCATCGCCCGCGATCTTTCCGCCGCCGACATGGGCAAGTTCAAAGATCCCGGCATCAAGCCGGTCAAGGGCGAATTTCCCTGCCCGGTAAAGGTGACTATCGAGGACGCGGGCCTCTGCCCGGGCTTTGCGCTGCGGCTGGTGCGCGGGGTCAAGAATGGCCCGTCGCCGAAATGGCTGCAACGGCGGCTGACCTCGATCGGCTTGCGGCCGATCAACGCGCTGGTCGATATCACCAACTTCATGACCTACGACCGCGCCCGTCCCCTGCACGTGTTCGACGCCAGGAAGGTGAGGGGCAATCTCACCGTGCGCCGAGCGCGAGACGGCGAAACGCTGCTCGCGCTCGACGGCCGCAGCTACACGCTCGATGCCGGCGTGTGCGTGATCGCCGACGATCAGGGCGTCGAATCGCTCGCCGGCATCATGGGCGGCGAAGCCTCCGGCTGCGACGAGAACACCAGCGACGTCTTGATCGAATCGGCGCTGTGGAACGAGATCAACATCGCGCAAACCGGCCGCAAGCTCGGCATCAATTCCGACGCGCGTTATCGCTTCGAGCGCGGCGTCGATCCCGCCTTCATGGTGCCGGGCCTGGAGCTCGCGACGCGTCTGGTGATGGAAATCTGCGGCGGCACGCCGTCGGAGAACGTCGTGGTCGGCAAGACTTTCGGCGACGACCGCGTGATCGAATTCCCGCTGACCGAGGTCAAGCGGCTCGCCGGCATCGTCGTGCCGCTGGTCGAGATGCGGCACATTCTCACCCATCTCGGCTTCATGGTGGCCGGCAGCGGCCCGGCCGTAAAGATCGCGATCCCTTCCTGGCGCACCGACATCCACGGCAAGGCCGATATCGTCGAGGAGATCGTGCGCATTGTCGGCGTCGACAAAGTGCCGATGACGCCATTCGATCGCGGCGAGAAGCCGCGCAAGCCGGTGCTGACCCCGATTCAACTGCGCACCCGCCGCGCCAAGCGCGGGCTTGCGGCGCGCGGCATGGTGGAAGCGGTGACCTGGTCGTTCATCTCAAAACCTGCGGCCGAGTTGTTCGGCGGCGGATCGAGCGAGCTTGCGCTCGCCAATCCCATTGCATCCGATCTCTCCGACATGCGGCCGAGCCTGTTGCCGGGCCTGGTCGCGGCCGTCCAATCCAATCGCGACCGCGGCTTTCCGGATGCGGCGCTGTTCGAAGTCGGCCAGATCTTCAAGGGCGACAAGCCGGAGGATCAACTGACCGCGGCCTCAGGCGTGCGCCATGGCTTTGCCTCTTCGCAAGGTCTCGGGCGGCACTGGTCCGGCTCGAAGACGGCGGACGCGCTTGACGCCAAGGCCGATGCGCTTGCGGTGCTCGCCGCCGCCGGCGCGCCGATGCAGGCGCTGCAGATCGTGCCCGGCGGGGCGAACTGGCTGCACCCCGGCCGTTCCGGCACCATCCAGATCGGCCCGCAAAATGTGCTCGGCTATTTCGGCGAATTGCATCCGCGCACGCTGGAGCTGCTCGGCGCCGACGGTCCCTTGATGGCGTTCGAGGTGATCCTCGAACGGATTCCCGCGGCCAAGCAGAAGCCGACCCGCGCCAAGCCGGTGCTCGAGCTTTCCTCGTTCCAGCCGGTGGCGCGCGATTTCGCCTTCATCGTCGACCGCAATGTCGGGGCCGGCGATATCGTGCGTGCCGCGCAAGGCGTCGACAAGAAGCTGATCACCGATGTCACCGTGTTCGACGTCTATGAAGGCAAGGGCATCGACGAGACCAAGAAATCGATCGCGATCGCGGTGACGATGCAGCCGCGCGAAAAGACCATGACCGATCAGGAGATCGACGCAGTCGGCGCCAGGATCGTGGCCGAGGTAACAAAGAAGACCGGCGGAACACTGCGCGGATGACTCTGCCGGGCCTCATCCCGCCAGACGTCAGCAGCAGTGCCGCGATCGCGATCTGCGCGATCGCGTTTGTGTCGGGAACGGCGCGCGGCTTTTCCGGCTTCGGCGCGGCGTTGATCTTCATGCCGCTCGCAAGCAGCATGGCGGCGCCGCGCCTCGCCGCCGCGCTGTTATTGATCATCGATTTCGTCGCGGCAGCACCACTGATCCCGAGCGCATGGCGGCAGGCCGACCGCAAGGCGACCGCTGTCATCGTGTTGGGCGCGCTGATCGGCGTACCGATCGGAACCTATTTCCTGAGCCGGCTCGATCCGGTGACCACGCGCTGGATCATCTCCGGTTTCGTGTTCGCGCTGCTGATGCTGCTTCTGTCCGGCTGGCGCTATCGCGGCAGGGATCATGCCGCGCTTTCGATCGGCATCGGCGGCCTGTCGGGCTTCTGCAGCGGGCTCGCGCAGACCGGCGGGCCGCCGATCGTCGGTTATTGGCTCGGCCGGCCGATTGCGTCCGCCGTCGCGCGCGCCAATATCTTCCTGTTCTTCGGTGCATCCGATTTCGTTTCCGCTGTGAGCTATTCCGTGAGCGGCCTCATCACGGCAGACGCGATCAAGTTCGGCTTCATGGTCGGACCGGTCTACGGTATCGGCGTCTGGTTCGGTTCTTCGTTGTTCGGGAAAGCCAGCGAGAGGCTTTTCCGCGCAATCTGCTACGCGTTGATCGCTGCCGCGGTTCTGGTCGGCCTGCCTGTTCTCGATGGCGAGCTGCGCTGACGCTCAGCTCGCTTCAACAAGCAGATCGAGCGGCACTTTCAGTACGTTCGCGATGAGCCGTAGCGCCGCCGCCGTACCTGTACGCCGGCCGTTCTCAATATCCGAAATATAACTTTGGCTTAGATTTGTCTTGAACGAAAGATACATCTGAGTGACGTCGCGCCACGCGCGCAGAACCCGCACCGTATTCTCTCCGTTGGCCAAGCGATCGAGGATATCCTTCGGAAGTAACGGACCACCGCTGGCGATCTCCTTGCGCGCTCGCGCGACAATCCGCGCGGAGCCCGCGTCTTCGTCCGCTTCGGATGCCTTGGCGATCAAAAGCTCATAATCCTTCCTGGGAAGAATTGCGACTTCGCCACGTGGCGTCTTCTGAAATCGAACACTCATGACGTCCTCTCAGTCGTATATCTCTCGCCGGTGTCCTACCGCAGCCACAACGATTGTTCCGCGATCTGCGTCGGCTGCGGCATCAATTGATCGGAGAATACGGCGGCCTTGCCGTTCAGCGAGGCGCCCGGCGACGCCGCGGCACCCGTGCCGGCGCCTCGACCGGTCCGGTATCCTTC
>JBATYU010001149.1:0-7236 GCA_049674245.1 Bradyrhizobium sp.
TCGAAAACCCGCGACACCACAAGGAAGAAGATCGCCACAATCCCGGCTCCGACCGCCGGCAGATAGAATATCCAGTGCGCGTTGGTCGAATACAGCACTTTCTCGCCGGGCTGCAGGATATCATCGATATAACGCCCCATAGTACTCGCCTCAATTACCTACCGCACATGCCCCGGGTTGGAAGCAACCGGCTTGCCCCCGGCCCCGTCGCTATGTATACGCGCGTTTTGGCCCGGGCGCCTCCGGATTCCGCCCGGGTCATCAACTTATCCTCTTTAAGGAATGCGCGCGTCGTCATGGGCCGCCTCGTGATGAAATTCGGCGGCACCTCCGTCGCCAATATTGAACGCATCCGCAATGTCGCGCGCCATGTGAAGCGCGAGGTCGACGCCGGCCATGACGTCGCGGTGGTGGTGTCGGCGATGGCCGGCAGGACCAATGAGCTCGTGGACTGGTGCCGCGAGGCCTCGCCGATGCATGACGCGCGCGAATATGACGCGGTGGTCGCCTCCGGCGAACAGGTCACCTCGGGGCTGCTTGCGATCGCATTGCAGGCGATTGGCATCCAGGCGCGTTCCTGGCAGGGCTGGCAGATCCCGGTCCGGACCAGCGACGCCCACGCCTCGGCGCGCATTCTCGACATCGACGGCACCGAGATCATCACCCGCTTCAGGGACCGCAAGGAGGTTGCTGTCATCGCCGGCTTCCAGGGCATCAACCCGCAGACGGGACGGATCACGACGCTCGGGCGCGGCGGTTCCGACACCTCGGCGGTCGCGCTCGCCGCCGCCATCCATGCCGACCGCTGCGATATCTACACCGACGTCGATGGCGTTTATACGACAGATCCGCGCGTGGTTCCGAAAGCGCGCCGGCTCGACAAGATCGCCTTCGAAGACATGCTGGAACTGGCCTCGCAAGGCGCCAAGGTGCTGCAGGTGCGCTCGGTGGAACTCGGCATGGTGTACAGTATGCCGATCTTCGTCCGCTCCAGCTTCGACAAGCCTGAGGATATCAACTCGCATGCCAACCAGCCGCCGGGCACGCTGATCTGCGGCGAGGAGGAGATCATGGAAAACCACGTCGTCACCGGCATCGCCTTCTCCAAGGACGAGGCCCAGATTTCCGTGCGCCAGATCGAGGACAAGCCGGGCGTCGCCGCCTCGATCTTCGGGCCGTTGGCGGAAGCCAATATTAATGTTGACATGATCGTCCAGAACGTCTCGGAGGACGGCAAGACCACCGACCTGACCTTCACGGTTCCGGCCTCCGACCATGGCCGTGCCCGCGACACCATCACTTCGGCGAAGAGCAAAATAGGCTACGCGCGGCTCGACAGCGCCACCGATGTCGCCAAGGTCTCGGTGATCGGCAGCGGCATGCGCAGCCATGCCGGCGTCGCCGCCACGGCCTTTGCGGCGCTCGCCGCGCGCAACATCAACATCCGCGCCATCACCACCTCCGAGATCAAGTTCTCGGTGCTGATCGATGCCGCCTATACCGAGCTTGCGGTGCGTACGCTGCATACGCTCTATCGACTCGATCAAGGTTAGAAGAATTTTCCTTTGTTCGGCGCGTGATCTGATCGCCAAATCGGTCACACTCTGGCGGGTCATGCTTAGCAGTCGCAGCATTGGGTCAACCAAGCCGTGATCGCCGCTGGCAGGCGTTTTGCTTGGCAAAACAAGTCTCAATTCGCTATACGGCCTGTCGGGTGGGGTGCCGCAAACCGTGCCACGGTTTTAGCTATCCTGATTCGGCCCGTATTAGAGGGCTTGCGACTTCGCCGAATGAATAAAATTGTTGTTCTGGGTGAGTTTAGCGCCGGTTCCCGGCGAGACGGCGAATCAGCTTCACGGAGGGGGATCACAGCATATGCGGAGCACGTCGGGAGGCCCCCGCGTCTTGCTGAGACGGCTCCGCGAAACCATGGCGGAGCAGGTCTCAGCGCAGGAACGATTGGACAAGATCGTGGTGCTGATCGCGGCCAACATGGTGGCCGAAGTCTGCTCGACCTATGTGCTGCGCGTCGACAATACGCTCGAGCTCTACGCCACCGAAGGCCTCAACCGCGACGCCGTCCATCGCACGGTGCTGAGCGCGCATGAGGGCCTGGTCGGTCTCGTCGCCAGCGAGGCGACGCCGCTCAATCTGAATCACGCGCAAAGCCACCCCGCCTTCTCGTACCGTCCGGAAACCGGCGAAGAAATCTACCACTCCTTCCTCGGCGTGCCGATCCTGCGCGCCGGCAACACGCTCGGCGTGCTGGTGGTACAGAACCGCGCCAAGCGCACCTATGTCGAGGAAGAGGTCGAAGCGCTGCAAACCACCGCCATGGTGCTGGCGGAGATGATCGCTTCGGGCGAGCTGACCGCGCTGGCGCAACCCGGCGCCGAGCCTGCCGCGCGGCATTCGCTGCACAAGACCGGAGCCATCCTGTCCGACGGCATCGCGCTCGGCCACGTCGTGCTGCACGAACCGCGCGTCGTGATCAACAACTACATCGCCGAAGACCTGCCGAAGGAAATCAAGCGGCTCGACAGCGCGCTGACAAAGCTGCGCGCCGACCTTGACCGCATGCTGGAACGTGGCGACGTCGCCGAGGGCGGCGAGCACCGCGACGTGCTTGAAGCCTACCGCATGTTCGCCAACGACCAGGGGTGGTCGCACCGGCTGCACGAGGCGGTCGCCACCGGCCTTACCGCGGAGGCCGCGGTCGAACGCGTGCAGTCCGATACCCGCGCGCGCATGCTGCGTTCCACCGATCCCTATCTGCGCGACCGGCTGCACGATCTCGAGGACCTCGGGCATCGCCTGATGCGGCAATTGGTCGGGCAGGATCACGCGCCGTCGCGGGAGCAATTGCCTGACAACGCCATCCTGATCGCGCGGGCGATGGGCCCCGCGGCGCTGCTCGACTACGACCGCAAGCGCCTGCGCGGGCTGGTGCTGGAGGAAGGCACCACCAATTCGCACGTCTCGATCGTGGCGCGCGCGCTCGGAATCCCCGCGGTTGGCGAAGTGCCGAACGCGCCCGGCATTGCCGATCCGGGCGACGCCATCATCGTCGACGGCACCTCCGGCGAAATCTATGTCCGCCCGTCGGCCGAAATCGAATCGGCCTATGCCGAGCGCGTGCGCTTCCGTGCTCGGCGCCAGGCGCAGTATCTGGCGCTGCGCGACCGGCCCTGCGTGACCAAGGACGGCCAGCCGGTCGAGCTCATGATCAATGCCGGCCTTGCCATCGACCTGCCGCATATCGACGACACCGGCAGCGCCGGCATCGGCCTGTTCCGCACCGAACTGCAATTCATGGTCGGCCAAAGCCTGCCGCGTACCAGCGACCAGTTGGCGCTGTATCGCGCGGTGCTGGATGCCGCCGGGCCCAAGCCCGTGACCTTCCGGACGCTCGACATCGGTGGCGACAAGGCGCTGCCCTATATGGAAACCGTGATCGAGGAAAATCCCGCGCTCGGCTGGCGCGCAATCCGGCTCGGGCTCGACCGGCCCGGCCTGCTGCGCGGCCAGATCCGCGCGCTGTTGCGCGCCGGCGGCGGCCGCGCGCTGCGCATCATGTTCCCGATGATCTCGGAAGTGGCCGAATTCGATTCGGCGAAAGCTATTGTCGAGCGCGAGCTGACTTACCTGCGCCAGCACGGCCATACGCTGCCGGAGCGCATCGATGTCGGCACCATGATCGAGGTTCCGGCACTGCTCTATCAGCTCGACGAACTCTTGAAGAAGGTCGATTTCGTCTCGGTCGGATCGAACGATCTGTTCCAGTTCCTGTTCGCGGTCGACCGCGGCAACGCCAAGGTCGCCGAGCGGTTCGATACGATGTCGGCGCCGATCTTGCGGGCGTTGCGCGACATCGTCCGCAAGGCGCAGGCGGCAAAGAAATCCGCATCGCTCTGCGGCGAGATGGCCTCAAGGCCGATCGGCGCACTGGCGCTGATCGCACTCGGCTATCGCTCGCTTTCGCTGTCGGCGACCGCGCTCGGCCCGGTCAAGGCAATGATCCTCGACCTCGATGCCAAAAAGGCCGAGGCGATGATGACCCCGCTATTGGATGCCCCAGCCGGCACTGTGTCGATCCGGCAAAAGCTGACGCAATTTGCCGAAGCCGAGGGACTGGCGTTGTAGCGAGGCTGTTGTCGTACAGCGCTCCGCTCCCCATTTCTTAAGCCTTGGAAATACCGATGTCGATGCTCCCTGAAGCCAAACTGGATGTCTTGCTGGCGCACCACGCTTCGCTGGAAGCGCAGTTGCTCGGCCAGGTCAGTTCCGACAAATACGTGCAGATCACGCGCGAACTCGCCGAGCTCAATCCGCTGATCGACGCGGTCAAGGCTTATCGCGCCATCGTCAGGGAGCTTGCCGATACCGAAGCCCTGATCGCCGATCCCGTAACCGATTCCGAAATGCGCGGCATGGCGGAGGCCGAGCGCGACAGCTTGCAGGCGCGCCGGGCCGAGCTGGAGCAAGAGATTCGCGTCGCGCTGTTGCCCAAGGACGCCATGGACGACCGCAACGTCGTGCTGGAAATTCGCGCCGGCACCGGCGGCGACGAAGCCGCCTTGTTCGCCGGCGATTTGTTTCGGATGTACGAGCGTTTCGCCAATCTGCAGGGCTGGAAGGTCGACGTGATCTCCGCCAGCGACGGCACCATGGGCGGCTATAAGGAGATCATCGCCGAGGTGCAGGGCCGCGGGGCGTTCGCGAAACTGAAATTCGAATCCGGCGTGCACCGGGTGCAGCGCGTGCCCGATACCGAGACGCAGGGGCGCATCCATACCTCGGCCGCGACGGTGGCGGTGCTGCCCGAGGTCGAGGATGTCGATGTCGACATCAAGAACGAGGATTTGCGGATCGAGACCATGCGCGCGCAAGGTGCGGGCGGCCAGCATGTCAACAAGACCGAATCGGCAATCCGCATCACCCACGTTCCGACCGGCATCGTCGTCAGCATGCAGGACAGCCGTTCGCAGCATAAGAACCGGGCGTCAGCCATGAACATCCTGCGTTCGCGCATCTACGACGCCGAACGCCAGCGGGTGGACGCGGCGCGCTCGGCGGATCGGCGCGAGAAAGTCGGCTCGGGGGACCGTTCCGAGCGCATCCGCACCTATAATTTTCCGCAGGGCCGTGTCACCGACCACCGTATCAACCTGACGCTCTACAAGTTGCCGCAGGTAGTCTCGGGCGAAGGCTTGAGCGAATTGATCGACGCGCTGACCACGGAGCATCAGGCGGCGCAGCTCGCCGCCCAGGGCGCAGCCGCGTGAAATCAGACGAATCCTTCGCCGGGCAAACCGTCGAAATCGCGCGGCGCAACCTGACTGCGCGCCTCGCATCTGCCGCGATCGATTCGGCCGCGCTTGACGCGCGGCTGTTGATCGGCGCCGTGCTCGGCCTTGATCTTACCGGCATGATCGCGGCCGCGGACCGGCTGCTGACGTCGGACGAATTGACACGTCTGGAAAATTTCGCTCGCCGTCGTCTCGCCGGCGAGCCGGTCGCGCGGATTTTGGGCAATAAGGAATTCTGGGGCCTCTCGTTCAAACTTTTTTCGGAAACGCTGGTGCCGCGGCCGGATACCGAAACCGTGGTTGAGCTCGCGCTGGAAATGCTGCGCGCCGATCCTGTTGTGAACCGCCTGCACCGTATCGCCGACCTCGGTACCGGCTCGGGCGCGATTCTGCTGGCGCTGCTCCACGAATTGCCGGACGCCCGCGGCTACGGGACCGACATCAGCGCGGCGGCACTGCACATGGCGCGAGCCAACGCCGTCGGTTTAGGTCTCGCCGACCGCGCCACTTTCATCGCCTGCAATTATGCGGCGGCGCTAAACGGCCCATTCGATCTGATCGTGTCGAACCCACCCTATATCCGCTCGGCCGACATCGCAGGTCTTGCCGCGGAGGTTCGCGATCACGATCCGCACCTCGCGCTCGACGGCGGCACCGATGGGCTTGACGGCTATCGTGCCCTGATCCCGCAGTCGTCGCGCCTGCTTGGACCCCGCGGCGCGCTGGTCGTCGAGGCGGGACTGGGCCAAAGCGGCCAGATTGAAGGTTTGATGACGGCAGCGGGGCTAGTGCCCGAAAGCGCTCCCAAGGCTGATCTGGCGGGCGTCCCGCGGGCCGTGGCCGGCCGAAAAGGGCCTCTATAAAAGCTCGATTGGGGCACAAAAAACTACTTGGAATATTCCCCCGGAGCGACTACGTTCCGGCCACAACGTCGGCGCAGGCCCCGTAGACCAGCGGGTGAAAGCCAGAGTTCTCAAAGCGAGAGCCGCGCCGGGTGAACGGTTCCAAAACGCGGGTCCGATTGAGCGCGATGGCCGATGGAGCTGCGCTGCTTGCGACCGCAAAGCGAACGAAAGCCTGATATTGCGCTTGAAGACCTACGCAAGAAAACCCGGGCTTGTTTTGGCAGGCTGAGTGATTGTTCGCCGGCGACGGAGGCCGGCGGGTGGGGAACGCGTCTTTGTTGAACGCGACGTTGACGAAATCGGCACGGGTCGGAACCGCATCGTGATTCGACGCGCGCAGGGCGCGTGCCCGGATGGATCGAGACGGCTATCAGAACGGCAATTCAACGCTGGTAACTTCAGGGCTGCAATAAAGGCAAGACATGAGAAACGGTCAAAATAACAAGCGGATGCGTAACCGGAACAATAATAACAACAACAATAACAACCGGCGTGGGCAAAACCCGATGACCCGGGTGTTTGAATCCAACGGGCCCGACATCAAGATCCGCGGCACCGCATCCCATGTGGCCGAAAAATACGTCCAGCTCGCGCGCGATGCACGCTCTTCGGGCGATCCTGTTGCGGCCGAGAACTACTACCAGCACGCCGAACACTATTTCCGCTTGATCGCGGCGGCCCAGGAGCAGTTCCGGCAGAACCAGCCGCAGCAGCCACGCCCCGATAGCGAGATGGTCGCAGAGGAGGGCGAGGACGAAGGCGACAATTTTTCGAGTTTCGGGCAGGAGCCCGGCTTCGTTCCGGTGCAGCAGCAACCCTATGTGCGCGACAACGGTCAGCGCGATCATCAACGCGAGGGCCAGCCCTATCAGCGCGAGCAGCAGCAGCCCCGCGAGCATCGTCCGCAACCGCAATATCAGCCACAGCCGCAACCGCAGCCGGTGATCGCCGACAATGGCAGCGTTGACCGCCTGCCCTCGTTCATCACCGGCCCGCAGCCGCAGATCAATGGCGGCCAGGGC
>JBATYU010001150.1:0-2195 GCA_049674245.1 Bradyrhizobium sp.
GTGCACGGGGCATCAATCAGCGACGCGCTCTCCACTCACTCTAGTTTGGGTTGGTGATTTCCGCGCTCAGGCATTCGGTTGCAGAAACGTGCCGTATTGCTTGCTCGCGGCGACCGCGGCGGCGGCCTGTCCAATGACACGCATCGCCGCCATCATGGGCCACGGCCCAAGACTCACCCGCCGAACACCGACGCGGGCGAGATCCGGGATTTCGGGACCACATTGCATCACCATGATGTTGACCGGCAGAGGCGTGAATTGAACGAACTTCTCAATGAGAGCGAGGTCGGTGAGTCCGGGTACAAAAATTCCGTCAGCGCCGGCATCGGCATAAGCCTTCGCACGCCTTGCCGCTTCATTCAGGCATTCATCCGGCCATCCGAGTTTCAGCGGAAACGGATCAGTTCTCGCATTGATGAACAGATGAATTCCGAATTTTTGCGCGGTGTCCCGCACTGCTTTGATCTTCGCTGCGTGCCGTTCTGGACTAACGAGTTGCCGTTTTCCGCCGGATAGCCCGTTGTCTCCCGCCAGCCGGTCCAGCAGGCGCTATTGCTTCTGCGGGACCGCGGAATGGTGCGGGAGGCCCCCGGGCGTGGGCTTATCGTCTCGCCGCTCGACGTCGACTTCGTTCGGAACCTCTATGAGGTGCGGGCGATGCTGGACGGTCTGGCGGCGCGGCTTGCAGCCGAACGAGGTTCGGAGCGGGCGAAGAGGACAGGCCTACCTCGAGGCGGGTCGCGACGCAGTTGAAAGCGGCTCGCTCCACGATCAGATCGAAGCCGACATGCGCTTTCACGGATTCATCACCGAACTATCAGGCAATTCGCTGATTGGTGAAACCACCGCACCGCATTGGCCCTATTTGCGTCGTGTCATGGGCGAGGTGTTGCGCGACGACGCGCAGATGCCGCAGACCATTCTCGGCGAACATGTCGCTATCCTCGATGCCATCATTGCGGGCAAGGCTGCGGAAGCGGAGCAGCTCAGCCGCGATCATATTTCAAGGGCTGCAAAAATCTTCGTGCAGCGGCTAGAGGCGCAAAAAGCAGCCTCGGAGGAAGAGATGCGGCAGCGTCCGACTCGGCGCATCCAGTGATATGCAAGGTCAAGTTATCCGTCACGGGGAGACCGGCCTTGTTGACGTTCCCTTCACCTTGGTTGTGCGAACTTTAACGTAGATTCCGCGCGTCACTTTGAGCGCGGCTCCATGTGAAAGAAGCCTGGAAGGTCCTCGGCTTCCGCGAGGAGCGCAAGCTTTATCGCCAGCTCGACTGCGAGATCGAATTCCAGCTCGATCAGCCGGCGGCTCATGAACGTACGGAAATAATCGCCCCAGATGAATTCCTGGTACGGCGTATCCTGATCCTCAAATGCCTCGCCGCGCACCCGCCGAGCCAGCGAGCGCCAGACGTTATCAGGGAGCTCGCTGATGTGATGGGGAATGGCGGCGAAAGGCCTGCGGTTGCCATCGGTGTCGATCGGCCAGCAATAGCCATTCTTCTCCATCTTGCGCCAGAACGGTCGGTCCTCTAGATCCGACCAGTCCGCGAGCGTGTCGCCGAGTACAGCTTCCCGAATGTTGATCGACCAAAGCGCGCGCACGAGATGGTGGTGGTCGACCATATAGATGCGCTTTCCAGGTCCTATGACATGAGGAATGGCTTTTTTCTCGAGATAGCTCTTGCGGTCCGCCGGCGATTGCTTCTCGAGCTTCGCTGCGCGTTCCGCGACCTCCGAAAATCCGAGGGTGAGCTGCGTCGGCCTGAGGTCGGCAATCGGAACCTTTGTGCGCGCCATGGTGCTGCCATGCTTTGAAAGCCGCTTGAATCTGTCCCGCACGGCCGCAGGCGCTGTCAATGCGGACTTGCCTCAGGAAAGTGCCGTCCGGAGAGCGGCTGGAATTCGCGGTGGCGCAATCTCCGGGTAACATGAAGGTATCTGTTCAGGCTGCGAGGTCAATTGGCACGAGGCGCGCCGCCGCGGCAGGCGTGGAGGATGGGCGAAAGTTCGCCACTAGATCACGGTGCGTCAAGCTGACGAGCCAATGCCCTCATCGAGCACCCTTGATGCCCAGCTTTCCGGCCGCCAATCGGCGGATGGGTTTGATCGACAGATTTTCGTCACCAATGACGCCGGCACGACAAGTGATTTGCTCGTCGGGTGGCAGGAAAGCCTGATTGGCGGTGCGCGTC
>JBATYU010001151.1:0-1652 GCA_049674245.1 Bradyrhizobium sp.
GCCTGACGCAACGCACGCCGGAGTTGCTCGCCAAGGAGATCGCGCGCTGTCACGACATGACCGACAAGCCGTTTGGCGTGAACCTGACGTTCCTGCCGGCCTTCACCGCGCCGCCCTATCCGGAATATATCGCTGCGATCAAGGAAGGTGGCGTCAAGGCGGTGGAGACCGCCGGCCGCAGCCCGGAACAGTACATGCCGGCGCTGAAGGCCGCCGGCATCAAGGTGATCCACAAATGCACTTCGGTGCGGCATTCGCTGAAAGCCGAGAAGATCGGCTGCGATGCGGTCAGTGTCGACGGCTTCGAATGCGGCGGTCATCCCGGCGAGGACGACATCCCGAATATGATCCTGCTGCCGCGTGCCGCCAACGAACTGAAGATCCCGTTCGTCGCCTCGGGCGGCATGGCCGATGCGCGCAGCCTGGTCGCAGCACTGTCGATGGGCGCCGCCGGCATGAACATGGGCACGCGCTTCATCGCCACCAAAGAGGCGCCGGTCCACCCGAATGTGAAGAAGGCTTTGGTCGAGGCATCCGAACTCGACACCGTGCTTGTCATGCGCGCGCTGCGCAACACCGAGCGGGTGCTAAAGAACAAGGGCGTCGATCATCTGCTCGAGATCGAGCGCGAGAAGGGCGCGGGCCTGAAGATCGCCGATATCCACGAACAGGTCGCGGGCGTTTATCCGAAGGTGATGCTCGACGGCGAGATGGATGCCGGTGCCTGGAGCTGCGGCATGGTGGTCGGGCTGATCCACGACATCCCGACGGTGAAGGAATTGATCGATCGCATCATGGCGGATGCCGAGCAGATCATCCGCCAACGTCTGGTCGGTTTCCTCGACGGCGTTGAGCCGCCAAAGGCGATGAAGGTCGCATGACGTGAGCCGGGACCGAACCTGACGGCCTTGAGTAACAACGCGCACCGCTCGAACCGGCGCAAAAGGGAGAGAGACATGAGTATCAGACTAGGTTTCGCGGCCGCATGCGTCGCCGCTTCGCTGCTCGCGTCTTCAGCTCTGGCCGCCGACGAGCCCGGCGTGACCGCGACGGAAGTCAAGATCGGCGGGATATTCCCGTTCAGCGGCCCGGCGTCCTCGATCGGGCTGGTTGGCAAGGGTGTGATGGCCTATGTGCAGTCGATCAACGATCGGGGCGGCATCAACGGCCGCAAGATAAACTACATCGCGATGGACGATGCCTATAGTCCGCCGAAAGCGGTCGAACACGCGCGCAGGCTGGTCGAAAGCGACGAGGTGTCGTTCATCTTCGGCCAGCTGGGCACCCCCGGCAATTCGGCGACGGCGAAATATCTCAAGGGCAAGGGCGTGCCCTCGATCGCGATCGTCAGTGGTTCCAGCAAATTCACCGACATCGCCGAGTATCCGCTGACGACGACCGGTCTGGTCAGCTATCAGACCGAGGGAAGAATCTACGCCAAGTTTCTCGACAAGACGTTGCCCGGGGCAAAATATGCGATCCTTTTCCAGAACGACGACCTCGGCAAGGATTACGTCAGCGCCTTCAAATCGTTTCTGAAGGCGGAGTTCGACAAACGCGTCGTCACCGCAGCCTATGAGGTCACCGAACCGACGGTGGATTCCCAGGTCGTCAATCTCAAGAGCTCGGGCGCCGAGGCGCTGTTCATTGCC
>JBATYU010001152.1:0-1741 GCA_049674245.1 Bradyrhizobium sp.
CGGTAGAGTAGCGCCAGGGATCCATTGAGCGTCCATCAGGCGTGCGCCCGCGGTCAAAATACGCTGGGATAGCTGTAGTAGGTGATCACCCGCTGGATGAACATGATGATCAGGATCAGAATGATCGGCGAGATGTCGAGGCCGCCGAGATTGGGCATGAACGAGCGGATCGGCGCCAGCACCGGCTCGGTAATGCGGTACAGGAATTCCGCCACTGCCGCCACGAACTGGTTGCGGGTGTTCACGACGTTGAAGGCGATCAGCCAGGACAGGATCGCGGACGCGATCAACAGCCAGATATACAGATCGAGAATGATGAGAATGATGTCGAGGACGGCACGCATGGCTGAGGGGCTCTGGCTTGGGACCTCAGCTAGATATCGGTTCCGCCCTCGGCAAACAAGGGAACTTGCCGGCAAATAACGCGGAAAACGCGCCCTTTTCGCCGTTCTTGACTTGGCCTTGGCGCGGATTGTAAATGGCGCCGCTTGTCGGCCGTATCGGTTAGCGAGGCGGCCGCGGAGGGGCCATAGCTCAGCTGGGAGAGCGCGTCGTTCGCAATGACGAGGTCGGCGGTTCGATCCCGCCTGGCTCCACCAGCCTTCGCTTGCTTCGCAAGCTACGGCTCGGCAAGCCACGCCGTGCTCTTTCGTAGCGAAGCAAGCGAAGGCTGCCGCGTCGTAGCCCGTAAAGCGCGTTCACGCGCGTCTTTGACGCGCTATGGGGCGAAGACGGGCCGCTCGCATGAAATATGTCTACATTCTTGAAAGCCAGAATTCTGAGCATTTTTACGTCGGATTGACCGATGATTTGCGTGCACGATTAGCCAAACATAATGCAGGTGAAGTGCCGCACCTCGAAGTACCGGCCTTGGCAGCTGAAGACGTATGTCGCGTTCAGCAACGAGGAACGGGCAGTCGCATTCGAGAAATATCTGAAGTCAGGTTCCGGCCGGGCATTCGCGAAGAAACGTCTGTGATGTCTTAGGCTTCGCAAGCTACGGCTCGGCAAGCCACGCCGTGCGCTTTCGTAGCGAAGCAAGCGAAGGCTGCCGCGTCGTAGCCCGTAAAGCGCGTTCACGCGCGTCTTTGACGCGCTATGGGGCGAAGACGGGCCTACTCCTCCCTCACTTCCCGGTAAACCGTGGCGGCCGCTTTTCGATGAAACTCGCGACGCCCTCGCGGAAATCGCTGCCGCGCAGCGCCACCACCATCTCGCGGTTGGCATCGATGGTCGCTTCCGCGAGCGTCTGGAACGGGGTGTCGTAAAGCTGCCGCTTGATCACGGCGATTGCGCTCGGCGAGACATTGTCGACGAGATCGCGCGCGTAAGAATAGGTCTGCTCGCGCAGTTGATCCGGCGGATAAAGCCGATTGACGAGCCCGATGCGCAGCGCCTCCTCGCTTGAGACCCGGCGCGCCGACATCAAGAGATCCAGCGCATTGGCGTGGCCGACGATGCGCGGCAGCATCCAGCTGATACCGTGCTCGGCGATCAGCCCGCGGCGCGAGAAGGCCGTGGTGAACACGGTGTTGTCGGCGGCAAAGCGCAGATCGCAATAGAGCGCATGCACAAGCCCGATGCCGGCGGTGGCGCCGTTCAGCATGCCGATGACAGGTTTGGGGATCGCCGGATAATAGGCATAGCGCGTCTGCCAATCGGCGCGGCGGTTCATGTCGAACGGCGTGTTCTCGCCGCGCCTGACCTCGTTGGGATCGATCGCCTTCAATCCCTCCATGTC
>JBATYU010001153.1:0-4584 GCA_049674245.1 Bradyrhizobium sp.
GTTCCGGCGCGGAAGATCACGCCGGTCAGGAGCACGAAGATCACCGTCAGCGCCCATCCGAGCAATGAGGGCAATCTTGGGCCATAGCGGCGCCAGAGCGAGCAAATCACGAGCGCAAACCCGTGCAGGATGCCCCACAGCACGAAGGTCCAGCTTGCGCCATGCCAAAGGCCGCACAGCGCCATCGTCAGCAGCATGGCGCCGAAATACTGCACCGGAAAAAATCGCCGGGGCAGGATGCGGGTGTTGGTGAGCGGATTGAACACATAGTCGCGCAGGAACAGCATCAAGGTGATGTGCCAGCGCTGCCAGAAATCCTGAATGCTGGTGGAACGAAACGGTGCGTTGAAGTTGAACGGCAGTTTGACGCCGAACAGCAGGCCGAGCCCGATTGCGATGTCGGAATAACCGGCAAAGTCGAAGAGAATCTTGAAGCTGAAACTGAGCGCGAGCCAAGCGTCGCCGTTTGCCACAGGACCCAGCTGTGCCTGCGCATAGATCGGGTCTATAATTGGTCCGATCCGGTCGGCAAGAAATATTTTTTCGAACAGGCCAGTCGCGATGAAGGCAATACCGATGCAGAACTCGCGCTGCCAGCCGGGCGCGTAGACCCGACAACCGAATTGGTCCATCACCTGCGACCAGCGCGCCAGCGGTCCGGCGATCGCCTGCGGGAAAAAGGCGATGTAGAGCGCGTAGTGGCCGAGCGGATAGATCGGGGCCTTTCCCTTGCGCAGATCGACCAGGTACATGATGTGGTGAAAGGTGAAGAACGAGATGCCGAGCGGCAGCGCGATGTCGAGCAGCGGTATCGACCGCCCGAGCACGAGCCCGACGTTGAAGATAAGGAAGTTCAGATATTTGAACACGGCTAGCACAGCGAGATTGGCGACGATCGCCGCCGTAATGACAATCGAAGCCTTCGTGCTCACATAAGCCTGCGCCGCGAACCAGTTGATCAGGATCGAGAGCACCAGCAGCACAATGAAGGGCGGATTACCGTAGCCGTAAAATGCCAGCGACAACACCACCAGCGTCCAGATCCGCAAATACGGATAGGGATCAGCGAGGCGGCAGAGCAGGACAGCGATCGGCAGGAAACCCAACAGAAACGGATAATCGTTGAACAGCATCAGCCAGCGATCCCGAGCATGTTTAACGCCGCCGAACACGGGAAGGCATGATGCTTGTTGTGCCATTCCTCGCCCCAGGCAAGCCACACCATGACGACGAGATTCCGGCTATAGTTATGGCGGATACGATAAGGCCGCGCGCCGAACGCATGCATCAATAAATTGATCGCCGACATCGGCTCAAACTTGCGCACGACGACGCCCCCATTGGTGACGTTTCTGCTCTTACAGTAGAGGCGATGACGACGTTTCACAGCCTATCGCACACTCTGCAGGATCTTTATCCGCGGGGCGTTGCAAAAATGACCCACATGCAAAGCGATCAACCGCCGGAGCGATTAGGAGGCGCGGCGATATCGACCAGATTTAAGGTCCATGAGCACATGTCTTCCGGGTTACCCCCGAAAACGGACATCGCTCGATGCAGTTGGCACGTCGCAAACGTGCCAAACCCGGACATACTCCAGCTCATTTGGCAACCGTTGAGGTCGTCATTTGCCAAAGGGAAAAAGGATCAGGTCTCAGGTCTGAGCGGTCAGATAGACATCGTCCATAAACAACGCGTCAATGCCAGACTTGCGGAATGTGACGATCGCGTCGGTGGGCGTGCAGACGATTGGCTCGCTGTCATTGAAGGACGTATTGATGACGAGCGGCACGCCGGTTCGTGCAAAGAAACAGGATATGAGCTCGTGAAAGCGCGGATTTGATTCGCGTCGCACGAGCTGCAGCCGGGCGCTGCCGTCGTGGTGCAGGACGGCAGGGATGCGATCACGCCGCTCGGCCTTGACCCCGCATGCAAACAGCATGAATTCGTGACTGGTCGAGTGGGCGCCAACCTCGAACCATTCGTCGGCGCGTTCGGCCAGGACGCTCGGTGCAAACGGCCGGAAGTCCTCGCGGTGCTTGACCATTTGATTGAGGATGTTGCGCATGTCCGGTCGGCGCGGGTCGGCCAGCAGCGATCGGTTGCCAAGCGCGCGCGGCCCGAACTCCATGCGACCCTGAAACCAGGCGACGATCTTGCCATCAGCCACCATGTCGGCTGCGTCGCGCGCCGGGGATTTGCTGCGCCGGGGCGTGAGACCGGCCGACTTGACCGCCGCGAGAATTTCGCGCCGGTTGAACGCAGGACCAAGATACGGCGTGGAGTTGCCGCGCTCGGGAGGACTTTTCTGCTTGGCGCAATGCACGACAAAGGCGGCGCCGACCGCGGTGCCTGCATCGTGCGGCGCGGAGGGTATGAACACATCGGAGAAATCGCCCGATTGCCGGACCAGCTCGTTGGTCACGCAATTGAGCGCGACGCCGCCGGCAAAGCACAGTTTGTCAAGCGGCACTTTGCGTTTGAGGCGCCAGACGAGCGCCATGACCGCCGCATTCGTGGCCTCCTGCAGCGCCGCCGCGATATCGGCATGTCGCGGCAAGATCTCCATACCCGGGTCCCGCGGCGGACCCAGCAAGGTCTCTATTCTACTCACCTTGGCCGATTGAAAGCCGATCGCCTCGGGGTCAACCGCATAATCCTCCTTGCCGACGTGCATGATCGACTGGAATTGGCGACGGAAGGCCTGGGGATTGCCGTAGGCTGCCAAGCCCATGACCTTCGAGGCGTCGTAGGTCGAGAAGCCAAGATAACCGCAGATGATCTCCCATACGAAGCCAATCGAGTGCGGATAGTCGAATGTTTCGACCGGCTGCATGCGCGTACCGACGGCCTTCGCCAGGCTTGAGCCGGCCGCCTCGCCGATGCCGTCGATGGTGAGGATGGCGGCGCGATCGAAGCCCGACGGGAAATATGCCGAGGCGGCATGTGCCAGATGGTGGGGCACGAAATGAAATCTTTGCCGCAGCGGACGTCCAAGAAGCTCCTCGGCGACACCGCGCACTTGACCGAGCCGCAGCAGGAAGACTTCCTCAAACCGCGGATCCGCCCACCACTCGGGGCGAAATCGCGTTCGGCGCAGTTGGGGGTCGAACGAGTATGCCACCTGATCGATATCGCCGGCGGTGAGCCCGGCATAGTCCAAGCAGAAACGGATCGCACGCTGGGGGAGTTGATGCGGGTTGTCGACGTCCGATAGCTTGCCATGTTTGATGCGATTGAACCGCTCCTCCTCGACGGCGACAACGAGCCTGCCGTCGACGAGCAGCGCGGCGGCCGAATCGTGATACACCGAATTGATTCCAAGAATGTTCACTGGCCCACCTTTGCTCGGATGATTTCTTCCGCCCCTGCGATCGTCGCCAGGGCTGCCTCGATTGCCGTATCCGCGCCCTTCACCACGACGATAACTCCCGCCGCTACATGCCCGCCCCACCAGGTGCGCGCGAGCATGCAAGGCAAGCCCAAGCGAGTTGGCCGTCGTTCAAATTGGAACAAGATCGGGAAACACGGGCACGCCTATGAGACGACGCCTGAGCCGTCAACGCGCGGTGTTGTAGACATCACGTAGGACGTTCGTCTCAAGCTCCAGCTCCTCCAGTCGATACTTGACGACATCGCCGATGCTGACGATACCGGCTAGCTTGCCGCCGCGTAGTACCGGCATGTGGCGCACGCGATGGTGCGTCATCAGGTTCATCACGCGATTGACACTCTCGTCCGGGGACACGGTGGTCACACCGTATTGCATGATTTCCTTCACAGGCATCGACCCGACTGTCTCGCCATAGCGAGAAAATGCATGAACGATCTCACGTTCGGAAATGAGACCAAGAACTGTGTCCCCACTCGTCACCACGAGAGCGCCAATATTCTTTGCGCGGAGCCAGCCCGCCGCACTCTTGATGCTGGCTTCCGGACCTATTGTTGTAACGTCGGTGCTCTTCCGCCTTAGAATGCTTTCGATGGACATAGCCTCCTCCCATCGTGTGGCCTAGCCGCCTATCTCATTGATTTGCGTGGCAGTGCCGGCCCCCGCAATTGGGACGCATGCCATGACGCCGTTCTCCTCTACGAGGAGCATTAGCATATCATATCGGCAGGAAGCAGTCAGCCAGCATCAGGGACCGTGCAACCGATCAGTCGTTGGCAAACTGGTGCGTGACCGGTTCGGGTCATTCACGTCGTTTTGACTACGAGCGAGCCACTTCCGGTCTGCCCCGATGAACGGACATCCTCGGTATATGTCGGCATGTCTCAAACGTGCCACAAACTGCCGTGAGCATGGGCAGCAACGAACGCGTACGAAGGCCGGGACGACGGTGAAACTTATTCCTTCGTCTTCGCCTGGTTCCAGAGCGCGTCCATCTCCGCAAGCGAGGTGCCATCGAGCGAGCGCCCCTTGGACTCCAACGTGCGTTCGATATAGCCAAACCGCCGTTCAAACTTGGCGTTGGCGCCGCGCAGCGCCATCTCCGGGTCCGCGCCGACGTGGCGCGCCAGATTGACCGCCGCGAACAGGAGATCGCCGGTTTCCGCGGCAAGCTCTTCGGCGCTACCCTGATC
>JBATYU010001154.1:0-5750 GCA_049674245.1 Bradyrhizobium sp.
AACTTCAAAAGGACGATCACAATGGCTACCAAAGCTAGTTTTTCCCCAGATGCCGGTTTGGCCGCTATCGTAAGGGTTCTTTCCCGTGCACCCGGAGCTCGGCTTGGCGTCGACACGCTCAAGACGATTGCGATGTTGTGCGGTGCGGGCCGGGTCGTTTTGCTGCTTTTGGCGACCAATAGCCTCGATCTGAGCATCGGATATTTCTGAACGCCTTCGACGGTCTCCGGCCGCGCTTACGCGCGTCGGGACCATTGAAGACGCAGACCACGACAAAAATAGATCTGCACGAAACACCAACGAAACCCCCACCCCAAGAACGCGCATCCGCGCTGAATTCATCAACCGCGAAAGGACGACTACAATGGCTATCAAGGCTACTTTTTCTCCGGGCGCCGGCTTGCTGTCCGTGTTCGGTGACAACCTCGACAACACGATCGTTACGAGCCGTGACGCAGCCGGGAACATTCTCATCAACGGCGGCGCCGTGGCAATCACCGGCGGCCCGGCGACGGTCGCCAACACCTCCTTGATCCAGGTGTTTGGCACGGGCGGCAACGACACGATCTCGCTCGACGAAACCAACGGCGCGCTACCCGCCGCCCAGTTGTTCGGCGGCGCCGGCAACGACACGATCACAGGCGGATCCGGCAACGACACGCTGTTCGGCGGTGCCGGCAACGACATCCTGCTGGGCAAGGGCGGCAACGACGTGCTGTTCGGCGGCGACGGTAACGACACGCTGATCGGGGGCACCGGCAACGATCAGATGTTCGGCGAGGCGGGGAACGACTTGATGATCTGGAACCCGGGTGAAGGCACCGACCTGATGGAAGGCGGCGACGGCATCGATACCGCCGAGGTCAACGGCGGCAACGGAGCTGAAAATTTCACCGTTTCCGCCAATGGCACCCGCGTGCGCTTCGATCGGATCAGCCCGGCGCCGTTCTCGCTCGATATCGGCACCACCGAGAACCTCGTGCTTAACATGAACGGCGGCGACGACGTCTTCACCGCCGGCAACGGCCTCGCATCTCTCATCAGCCTTACGGTCGACGGTGGCGACGGCAACGACACCATCACTGGCGGCGACGGCAACGACACGCTGATCGGTGGCACCGGCAATGACGTCATCACCGGCGGTCGCGGCAGCGACAATGCGCAACTCGGCAGTGGCGACGACACCTTCATCTGGAATCCGGGCGACGGCAGCGATGTAGTCGACGGCGGCGACGGCACCGACACGCTGGTGTTCAATGGCGCCGGCAACAACGAAAAGTTCGATATCACGTCGAACCACGGACGGGTGAAGCTAACCCGCGACGTTGGCAACGTCACCATGGACCTCAGCGGTATCGAGCACATCCAGCTCGCCACGCTCGGCGGCACCGACAACGTCACGGTCGGCGACCTCACCGGCACCGGCGTCACGCAGGTCTCGATCGACCTCGCAGGAGTATCTGGCAGCGCGGTGGGCGACGGCGCGGCCGATAGCGTGACCGTCGACGGCACCAACGGCAGCGACAACATTCAGGTGTCGGGAACGGGAAGCTCGGTCACGGTCGCCGGCCTGCCCGCAACGGTCACACTTGCGGGCGCCGAGGGAGCCAACGACCAACTCATCGTCGAGGGCGGTGCTGGCAACGACGTCATCACCGCTGCCGGCCTTGCGGCCGGTGTCATCGGCCTCACCATCGATGGCGGTGCCGGCAACGACACCATCACCGGCAGCGACGGCAGCGACATGCTGATCGGCGGTGACGGGAATGACGTCATCACCGGCGGTCGCGGCAACGATGTTGCATTTCTGGGCAACGGCAACGACACGTTCATCTGGAATCCGGGCGACGGCAGCGATGTGGTCGAGGGCCAGGCCGGCACCGATACACTGGTCTTCAACGGCGCCGACGTGGCCGAGAATATGGAGATTTCGGCCAATGGTCAGCGGGCGAGGTTGTCGCGCAACGTCGGCGGCGTCGTCATGGACCTCAACGGCGTCGAGCACATCCAGCTCGCTGCCAAGGGCGGCGCCGACGTCATCACGGTCGACGACCTCAGCGGAACCGATGTCAAGCAGGTCGCCATCGATCTGTCGGCGACGCCGGGCAGTGGTCAGGGTGACGGCGTGGCGGACACCGTGAACGTCAACGGCACGGCCGGCGATGACCGCATTAGCGTCGTCAGCAGCGGTTCGTCGGTGGTCGTCAATGGATTGGCGGCACAGGTGACGATCAACGGCGTTGACACTGGCCTCGATCAGATCGTCGTCAACGGTGGCGACGGCAACGACACCATCACCGGCAGCGCGGGCAACGAAACCGTCATCGGCGGACGCGGCAATGACGTGGCTTCGCTCGGTGCGGGCGATGACACCTTCATCTGGAATCCGGGTGACGGCAGCGACACGGTGGACGGAGGCGCGGGCAACGACACGCTCGTGTTCAATGGCGCTGCCGCCAACGAGAAAATGGAGATCTCGGCCAACGGCAAGGGGGCGACGCTTACCCGCGACGTCGGCACGGTCACGATGGATCTCGCCAACATCGAGACCATCGATGTCAACGCGCTGGGCGGTACCGACACCATCACGGTGGACGATCTGTCCAAGACCAGCGTCAAGCACGTCGCCATCGACTTGTCAGCGACGGCAGGCAGCGGCGTCGGCGATAACCAGGCCGACACGGTCGTCATCAACGCGACCAACGGCGACGACGTGATCAACATCACCGAGGACAATGGTGTGGTCACGGTGTTGGGTCTGGCTACCGACGTCACGATCTCCGGCTTCGATTCGAACGATCGTCTCGTCATCAATGGCCTCGGCGGTGATGACGTTATCATTGCATCGGGGCTCACCGGGCCGATCCAGCTTACGGCCAACGGCGGTGACGGCAACGACATCCTGATCGGCAGCCGCGGCAACGACACGCTGAACGGTGGCGCGGGAGATGACATCCTGATCGGCAATGGCGGGCAGGACATCCTCGACGGCGGAACCGGCAACAACCTCGTCTTCAACGCCCCGGTGGTTACCAGCTCGTCGACTAATGGTTCGCCGGCCGCGGGTGCTGCCCTGCTTGGACAGTTCATGGCGTCGACCTTCGTGTCGGCGGGTGAAGGTCACGGAGCGGTGCCGATCGCCGAACCGCCGTCGGGCCAGCAGCCGCTGCTCGCACTGCCGCACGCCGCCTAAGGCGAACGCCTCGCCCTGGAGATCACGCATGAGCATCGAAACCAAAGGCGCGAGACCGACCGATCCAGGTCTCGAAGCCCTCGTGACGTTGCTGCATCTCCAGGGCGTTGCGGCCGATGCCGGGCAGATCGCGCATCGGCTCGGAACGGACAAGATCGGCGTACCGGAGATGCTCCGGTGCGCCAGGGACCTCGGGCTCAAGGCACGTGCTTACCGGACCGACTGGTCACGGCTCGGCAGCACGCCCTTGCCCGCCATTGCGTCACTGCGCGATGGCGGGTTCCTGCTGGTCGCCAAGGCCGACGGGGACAAGGTGCTGGTGCAGTCGCCGCTGGCGCCCCGTCCCGCTTTGATGACGCGGGACGAACTGCTCGCCGTCTGGGATGGCCGGCTGATCCTGATGACCCGCCGCGCCGGATTGTCTGATATCACCCGCCGGTTCGACATCACCTGGTTCCTGGCGGCGATCCATAAATATCGCCATTTGCTGAGCGAAGTCTTGTTCGGCTCATTCTTCCTGCAGCTGCTCGGCCTCGTTTCGCCGCTGTTCTTTCAGGTGGTGATCGACAAGGTGCTGGTGCATCGCTCCTTGAGCACCCTCGACGTCCTCGTTCTCGGGTTGGTCGCGATCTCGATTTTCGAGACCGTACTCGGAATCCTGCGGACTTATCTGTTCGCGCACACCACCAACCGCATCGACGTCGAACTCGGGGCGCGCCTGTTTCACCATTTGCTGGCGCTACCGATGGCCTATTTCCAGGCCCGGCGTGTCGGCGACTCGGTAGCGCGGGTCCGCGAATTAGAGAACATCCGCAATTTCCTCACCAGCTCGGCGCTGACGCTGCTCATCGACCTGTTTTTCACCTTCGTCTTTCTTGGCGTGATGTTCTTCTACTCGCCGCTGCTGACCTGGATCGTGCTGGGCTCGTTCCCGTTCTATATCGCAATATCGGCCGGGGCGACGCCGCTATTCCGGCAGCGGCTGGACGAGAAATTCCGTCGCGGCGCCGAGAACCAGGCCTTCCTGGTCGAAAGCGTCACCGGGATCGAGACGCTGAAAGCCATGGCGGTCGAGCCGCAGATGCAGCGCCGCTGGGAAGAGCAGCTCGCCGGTTATGTGGCTGCGAGCTTCCGGGTCTTGAGCCTCGGCAACAGCGCGAGCCAGACGGTGCAGCTGGTCAGCAAGATCGTCACGGCAAGTATTCTTTATTGTGGCGCCAAGCTCGTCATCGACGGCAGCCTTTCGGTCGGCGAACTCGTCGCCTTCAACATCCTGGCCGGCAGGGTGAGCGCGCCGGTGCTGCGTCTCGCGCAGCTCTGGCAAGACTTTCATCAGGCGCGCCTGTCGATCGCGCGGCTCGGCGACATTCTCAACACCACCGCCGAGCCGACCTATTCGGCGGGCCGCGCGCGGCTGCCGGCGATCCGCGGCGACATCAAATTCGACCACGTCTCGTTCCGTTATCGTATCGACGGGCCGGAAGTCCTGCACGATGTCTCTTTCGAGGTGCCGGCCGGCCAGACCGTCGGCATCGTCGGGCCCTCGGGCTCGGGCAAGAGCACATTCGCGAAGCTGGTCCAGCGCCTCTATGTCCCGGAGCGCGGACGCGTACTGGTGGACGGAATGGATCTCGCGATGGCCGACCCCGCCTGGCTTCGCCGCCAGATCGGCGTCGTCCTGCAGGAGAACGTGCTGTTCAACCGCTCGGTGCGCGACAATATCGCGCTGGCCGATCCGGCGATGCCGATGGAGCGCGTCATCGCGGCGGCACGGCTCGCCGGAGCCCACGAGTTCATCCTCGAACTCGCCGAGGGCTACGACACGGTGGTCGGCGAGCGCGGCTCGACGCTATCGGGCGGCCAGCGCCAGCGAATCGCCATTGCACGCGCCCTCGTCACCGATCCGCGCATCCTGATCTTCGACGAAGCGACGAGCGCGCTGGACTATGAGAGCGAGCGCATCATCCAGCAAAACATGAAGGAGATCGCCAAGGGGCGAACGGTGCTGGTTATCGCGCACCGGCTCTCCACCGTGCGGGCGGCCGACCGCATCGTCACGCTCGAGCGCGGCCGCCTGGTCGAGGACGGAAGCCACGACGCACTCGTCAAAACTGGTGGCCGTTATGCATCCTTGCATCGGTTGCAGGGGGGATTCCATGAAGTCAGCTGAATCATCAGTGTCCGCCGAGTCCACACAACGCGTCATCCCGTTTCGGGGTACGCGACAGAGGCGGCGCGAAGAGCTGGCATTTTTGCCGGCGGCGCTTGAAATCGTGGAAACGCCGCCATCGCCAATCGGCCGCGCGATCGGAAGCGCAATCATAGTGCTGTTCTGTACGGCGCTGATCTGGGCCTGGTGGGGCACGATCGATATCGTGGCATCGGCGACCGGAAAAATCCTGCCGGGCGGCCGGGTCAAGGTCATTCAGCCGTTCGAGACCGGCGTGGTGCGTGCCATTCGGGTGCAGGATGGGCAGGCCGTCAAAGCCGGCGACGTCCTGGTCGAGCTCGACCCGACCGCGAACGAGGCGGAGCGCGATCACCTGCGCAACGACCT
>JBATYU010001155.1:0-7663 GCA_049674245.1 Bradyrhizobium sp.
CCCGTTCAACCCCGATCGCAAGGAAACGCATGGCAGGCGTCGGACGCTGGCACGCGATCGGTGATGAAGGCCGACAAGCAATGTCCGCAGTTGCGCACACAACGGACTCAAGTCGGACATCGCACCATGTCCGTTTCGTGCCAAACTCGGAAGTCCGGAGGTGCAACCGCGAGATCTGCTTTGCCCGCGATAGTGTTGCAAAAGTCGAAAATCGAACGACGCTAGAAATCTCGCAAACGTTGATGTTTGAACGACTCCGTCGTTGCAATGCTCTGTAGCGCGGATACGAAGCTTCGTGGTCGTTTTTCTGAGAAGCGATGTGGTCCCTCCTCATCTCTGCGCGCGAAACGCATCAGCGGCCCTGGAAAATTTCGTTCGTCACCCTCAAAAGACTTTTTCAACAGTATCCCCGCGTAAGCAGACATCGTCAGATCAGTCGGTCCGGTCCGGTTCGTGAAGAGTCGACATTGAAGCCCACGCGTTCGAGGAAAAGCCTTACTTTGAGGATGCATCAGGTCAACACTGGTGATCTGCAATAGAGTAAGGGAGGCTGCCATGTGGGCAGCCTCACTCCATACCTTGATGCTATCCCCCACCCCGCCGCCTGCCCTGTCATGGGGACTCATTCCAACGTGGAGATGAAACGACAAGGCTCACGCCCGTCCCGAACTCACGTGTGGGCTTCCGATCGGTCTTGAACCACCGTTGTGCGACCTCGGCGTTCGTGGCACAGCGCTCGAGCCAGCGAGCCACGAGAAAATCAACCCGCGCGGCAAATCGCAGTTGAGCCGCTGCCAGCACAAGCCTCGCGTCCAAGCTCTGATTGGATGGTCTCTTAACGTCGTTGTGGGCGTTCATCTTGCCCTCCTGCCGGTTTGGCGGAGGGAGCGCCCCTGCGCCGAGAGTTACACTCTTGCTTTGCGGATCAGCCCCGTTTCGAGCTGAAAATTCGGACCCCGTGTCATCACGGACATACACGACCAATCGGCCAGCCGAATAAGCGGCCGGACGCGGGCGGCAGTCTCAGCGATGTGTGTGCGTGCGTTGCGCATTACGGTCCTCAAGAGTGCAGGCAATTTCACCCGCGACGAATGTCATGATTTAAACGCAGAGAAAATTCAGCGCGTCAAATGTTTTATGTTCACGAGGTGCGGAATTTGTTGCGTGCTAGCAATTTTCGAACGCCGGCGCGGCCGGCTGGGTTCGAAAATTTCTGGCTATGGTCAATTGGCGGAAGTGCGAGTTTACTTCGCATGTCCGGTCTACCCCCGATAGTGTTGCAAAAGTCTTTTTGTCTCACCGATCACAAATTTTCCGGGCTGTAGGGGCGGCGATCGAATATTGATGTGGGGGACCACTCATTCTGTGACGAACTCACCGACGACTTCGGTGGCGCGATTGAAGCGACATCGATCGACGATTACCGCTTGTTTTGTCCTTTGGCGGAAATTTAGCGGCACGGCGTTTTGGGACTTTTGCAACACTATCGGCCAGAAGGCGACCTAAGTCACCTATTCGATCACCTCGTCAGCGCGGGCGGGTAAGCGACATCGGTCCCGTCATAGAGACCGCCTCGGCGACTATTTCTCGCTGTGCCATGCCTCGTCCCAGTCCTAGGCGCGCCAAGCCGGCCACTTGAGCACAGTGAATTCGTTCTGACTCCGTGGCTTGAGTTAAAGCTTCTAAAGCTGCGGACCAGATAGTCTGAGCTCGCGCTCAGCTCGAAAGACATTACTATACAGGTTTGCTATCCATTGCCGTCCGCTTGAGGTCACATTGAGATAACGAATGGCGGCTTGAATCTGCGGCGCGACGTTGGTCCAGTAGAACTGAGGGTATTTGTAGACGACGTCTGCTGGCGTGTTGTAACCAAGTGCTTTGTTCAACCCAATTTCCTCAAACTCGTGGAACAGTGCGTTTGTTTTTTTCATATAATTGGGATCTCCGAGTTGCCCGATTAGATCAGCCGCGCGCAGCAGCAAACCCTCCTCCTCATCCAAGTCATCCGAGTCCTGCCTTGGCGGAATTGTGTAGGGAAAGCGCGTGTATTCGATCGCGCGCGCAACTCGAGCTGCATCAATCTCGTCTACTGGATCGAGGCGTTCAGCAGCGAAGATTTTGGAGCGATCCACATGATAGGGGGCAAGCGCGGCGTCAGAAGAGCCGACCGGCAATTGAATCGTTCGACCGCTGACGTCAGCTATATAAGATCCATCTTCGTCTCCGTAAACGATTCCGCGAACATAGCCGATATCGTGGATCAGGCACGCAAGGATGAAATGAGCGTAGTCACTCGCTGTTGTCTGTCGCTGGAACCCGCGCCCCATCAGGATGTCGTGACCAACCAGGGTGACGAGCATCGTGTGTTCGATGTTGTGGTACAAGGCGTCGCTGTTGCCGATGCATTCGAGGGCGAGTTTTGCAGCATAAGGTAGCAATTCGGGCAGGCTGGAGTGGGAGGCGCCGAACCGGCCTTTTGTCTCGGAAGTCAGAAACGTGCCCAACGCTTGGGCTGTCAGTTCTGGTATCGTTATCATGATAGGTTCCTCACCAGGCTTCGGGACTGGTTAGACACGGCGTACCTCGCCCACGCGCGAGGAACGGCGGCGCATAGAAAAGGAAGAACATCCGCGCTTCGTCGGAACCGTGTTGATGCAAGTCAATAGGACAAAAATGAAGCCACGGAGTTCAATCGTACCGACTACGAACGGCCTGTCATAATGGCAATGTTTGCCCGCGGAGAGACTAAGCCGCGATTGTCGCCTATTGGGTCAAACTCGGAAGTCGGCCCGCTTGAACGGCATGTCCGTTCTACCCTCAACAGCAGACGTCGTCGGACCGCACCGGCATGTCCCAGTTGTGCCAATTCCGGACTCATGCGCCGCAGCAAACTTCCGGACTATTCGATCACCTCGTCGGCGCGCCAATAGAAAGACGGAGGTACGGTGAGGCCGAGCGCCTTAGCGGTTTTCACGTTGATCACCAGTTCGAGCTTTGTCGACTGGATGATCGGGAGGTCGGCAGGCTGCGCGCCTTTGAGGATCCTGCCGGCATACACTCCGGCCTGCCGATAGATGTCCGATAGGTTCGTTCCATAGCTCATCAGGCCGCCGGCCACCGCGTACTCGCGTCGTGCATAGACCGACGGCAGCGCGTCGCGTAGCGCCAGTGAGGCAATTCGTTCGCGTCGATCGGTGTAGAACTGATCGGATGCTATGATCAGCGCTCGTGCCCGCAGTTGCACTAGTGTCGAGAACGCCGCGTCAATCTCGGCGTCGGTGCTAGCCTCCAAGGCGTGGATTTGCTTGCCGAGCGGGCGCGCTGCCGCCTCCAGCTCTTTCACAATGACCGACTTGGAAAGATTGGGCTCCGTTGGGTTGATGAGCAGGCCAATGCCTACGGCCGCAGGAACCAGCTCGTGCAACAGCTCAAGGGTCTTGATCCGCACTTCCTCTGATACGGTATAGACTCCGGTGATATTGCCCTCTGGTCGGTTGAAGCTCGCGACGAGACCGATTTGAATGGGATCAAAGCCGCTCGTGAAAACGATCGGAATCGTCGCGGTCGCCTTCTTGGCAGCCACCGCCGCAACATTGCCGCTTGCCATGATCATCATTGGTCGGTCCGCGACCAGATCGGCAGCAAGCTTGGGAAGCCGATCGAATTGGTCCTCGGCCCAACGATATTCGATTGCAACATTCTGCCCTTCGACATAATCAGTCTGTTTCAAGCCCTCCTTGAAGGCGGTCACAAAGGGCTGATAGTTGCCGGACGACGCGCCGCTCAGAAACCCGATCGTCGGCAGCGCTGGCTGCTGCGCGCGTGATGCGAGAGGCCATGCAGCTGCAACGCCAGCGAATGCTGCAATAAAGTCGCGCCGCCTCATGGGCTCGCCCTCAGGCCGATCGCCGCACCCTACCACACTTGTTGTACGTTGTGCATTACAGCAAGGTTGGCAGCCGATGTCGCCGTTGGGTCAAAGTCAGAAGAACTCAGCATGAGCAAATGTCTTCCGGGTTACCCTTGAAAGCGGACATCGCTCGATACAGTTGGCATGTCGCAAACGAGCCGATATTGTTGCAAAAGTCTTTTTGAGGGGCGGGACTCAAATTTTCCGGCCCGTAGGTGCGGCGATTGAATAATGATGCGGGGGACCAAGTCGCCGAGCCGCAAACTCACAGGCGAATCTGGTACGGCGTTTGAAGCCCTATTGATTGGCGATTGTCGCTTGTTTCGTTCTTTGGCGGAAAATTAGCCGCCCCGCTTTTGGGGACTTTTGCAACAATATCTGCCAAAAGCGGAAGTCAGCGGTGGGCGCCGTTCTGCTAGCCCTTCAACGAACAACCTGCGCGCAGCCGGCAGCCGCGCGCAGCAATTCGTCAAGAGCGAGTTGCGCTACGAGCACAAGGCCCTAATTCCGGCCGCCCCGACCGTCATCGTCGTCGTCGAAGTCATGATCGCCTTCGTGGGGACGGAAACCGGGATCGATACACACGAAGTTGCCGGCGTCGTTGGTCGCCCCCGAGCCCTTATACCGGGGGATCCGCGGATAGACGCAAAGCGGACGGGTCCCGTTGGCGGGAAAATTCGTCGCGACCCGCGGGTCAAACAGCCCATTGTTCGATACGAACGGCGAGCTGGTGTTGTGGTTGGCCGCGACGATGCGGTCGGGGGCGACGCCTTTTTCGACCCAGGCCGTGATGGCGTCGAGCTCGTTCCCTGCGAAGTCGTTGGTGGCCGGCCCGCCTCCGCAGTGGGCCATGTTCGGCACCATGAACAGACGGGCAAAGTCGGCGGCGTTGCCGTCCATCTCCTCATTCAAGTGGCGGTACCAGCGCGCAATGGAGGCGCCGGAGAAGATGCCGTCATTCACGGACGCGGAAATGATCAGCTTGCCGCCACGCCGCTTGAATGAGCTCGGGTCGGTCGATACCGCGGCCATGAAGTCCATCGAGCTTTCAGGATAGTCCTTGGTCTCGGTGAAGATCTTCGGCGCGTCGGTATCAAAATTGAAGCTGAAAACGAAAGCCTCCTGGCCGGATGGCCCGTTGACCGGCGTGACGACGGGCGGCGTCTGGAAGATCATCGGAATAGCTCCCGCGCCCAAGGTCAGGTTGATCGCGGTGTTGACGCCCGGCACCGGAGCGGTGACGACGTTCCAGAAGCCCCACCCTGCGCCGCCGGCAGTGGGCGGCGTCCAAATGCCCGCATCCCAGAACCAGTTTGAATACAGCCGCCGGCCCTTCGAGTTGACCGGTCCGGCATAGATTTTCTTCAACGCTCCCACCTGGGCGCTGGTCAGGCAAGTGCCGCCATGCGGCGTGCCGCCGTGCGTGCCGGTCCCGCAGGTGTAGGCGGCCAAGGCCGGGTACACCTTGTTGTTCGTGCAGGCGTGATAGTTATCGATGATGCCATCCACCAATCCGTCGAGCGCATCGCAGGCACTCAGGATTGCGGCCGAAGCGACCGCGAGGTCCTGGGACGGAAACGTATCGGGAATATAGGGCTGCCCGTTGATGTCCTTCGACGTGGCCAAGGTGCCGAGCACCTGCTCATTCCATGCTTCGGCGACCCCTGCCTGCGGAAGGTTGAAGCCGGGGTTTTGCGAAATGACGCCGTCGAACAGCCAGGGAAATTTCTGCAAGGCTTTCATGCCGTCGCGGCCGCCATTCGAACAGCCCATCAGGTAGGAGTAGACAGCGTCGAGGCCGTAATATTCGGCGACAATCTGCTTGGAAAGGGTCGCCGTGTCTTCGATGCCCCGGTAGCCGTAGTCAGTACGGGCCTGTTCATCGACCCCGAAATGCCCCGAGCCGCCGGCATTGGAATCATCGTCCTGATATCCGCCGAGGGCGCTGTTGGGATGGTCCTCGTGCCCGCCGTCATCGGCGGCGACGGCCCAGCCCTGGCTCAGCTCGACACCGGCGCCGCCTTGCGGATCCGTGTTGAGGCTTCCATCGGTGCCGCCTCCGCCCATCATTTCAAATCGGCCATACCAGGTGTTCGGAAGGTTGAGCGCGAAGCCGATCCCGTAGGTGAAATGGTCGGGGTCCTGCATGCTCGTGCGCTTGTTGATGATCCCGATAATATTGCAGTAGCCCGCCTTTGGCGTGGCGCTGAGGATCTGCGCGTTCGGTAACGTCAGCCCCGTAAGGCTCGGACACGCTGCCCGCGGAGCTATGCCGGCTGCCGGCAGCGCCCCGGATTGCGACACCGAACCAAGGGACAGCCAACTTGCCGCGATCGTTGATGCAAACAAACGGCGCTTCATGCCAGTTCTCCCTTCATTGTGATGGAAAAAAGAAGTCACCGCGTGACAGGTGACGCAACGGCAGAAGCTTCCCGCCGGGCATGAGGCGATGAAGCGAGCTTTCGACGGTAACCGAAGGCCCGGAGCGCAAGACAGCGTCGCAACCGCCTGTGCGATCGAGGCGATCTCGCCAAAATGCCCACGCCAGATTCCACAGGGCAATGCCCATCAATCGTGGAAACACGGACGCTCTCTCCCCTTGTGCCGCTCTTCGTGACGGCGGCCTCGCAATCTGGGACTACCGATGTAGCCATGTCAACATGAATATTTGAAGGTGGGATGAAACCTTGGCTGTCATCGCAGGGCCGGCTAGTCTTGCTGCTAGTGCCGGTTCAGAAGCCCTCACGCTTTTCTCAGTGACGAGCAACTTGCACGAAAGGAATTCTCCGATGGAGCCAAGAAGCCCACGGGTCGGGAAACGGGCCGCCGAACCGGTTCACGCGAGAGGGCGCGCGGCAAGATCGCCAAAATCGCCTCCCCGAAAAAAGGGGGCGGGAGAACTCGCGCCCCGGAAACGCAAACCCGTTGCCTTGGGAGACCTGTCGCAGCTCCTGGGCTATCGTATCCGCCGCGCGCAACTTTGGGTTTTCAAGGAAATCAGCCGAAAATTGGCATCGTTCGAGATAAGCCCTGCGCAATTCTCCGTCCTGATCGTTATCGACGCCAATCCCGGCATTAATCAACTCGCGGTGGCCCAGGTGCTTTCGATCGAGCGGGCCGGCCTGGGAAGACTTGCGGATCACCTCGAAGCGCGAGGTCTCGTGACGCGGGCCGCGTCCTCCATCAACCGCCGCTATTACGTGTTGTATCTGACCGATGCAGGTGCGGCGTTGCTCGGCCGGATCAGGCCGATCGTCGCGGAGCATGAAAAGGATCTGGCCAGAAAAATCGGATCGAGTGCCTTCAAACAGCTGCAGCGGACACTGTCGATCTTTCTCGACGAATAGTGCCGGCGTCTCGGCAAATTCAATGAAATACGCTAGGCGTCAGGACGAAACAGCGGCGCTCAACTGCGTCGTCCTGACCGGCACCGGGAGTGCATTCAGCGCGGGCGTCGATACTAAGGTTTACCTTACCTATCAAAGGATCAACGCCGCAACCTGGCGCTCGCTATCACGCGAATGACTACAGCGATGCTGTCCTTGCCTTGCCCCTTGGTCGCTTGATGAACGGGCACGCTCTTGGGGACCCATTACTCACCTCGTTCGGGTGACTATGTCCGGTCGGGTAGAGTCGAGGATGGGCGCGGTAGCTTGGGGCCTATGGCCAACGCCCCGTTTCCCATCCCCGCTCATCAAACCGGGCGTGCCGATTTCCGGCACCCGGCTTTCCGACTGGCTTCACCGCAAGGCA
>JBATYU010001156.1:0-1876 GCA_049674245.1 Bradyrhizobium sp.
TCTCGGCGTTTCGAGCGATGCCGCGGGGCTTCTGATCGTGCGCTCAAAACTGGTGATGTCCGCACATGGCACGTTTCCGACGTGGCCGGTCCGACTGACGATGTCGGTTCCTGGGGGTAAAGCGGACCCGTAGCTGACATCGCGGAAACGACGCGATTGACCCGAAGCTGACTCGGTCGGCGACGATCGGCGAGTTTCGCGGTCCCAGCCATGATGATGATTAGGAAGCAAAAAATGCCTGTTTGGTTATTCCTTACGCAAATCATCCTTGAGCTGTCATCTCGATTGGGTATCCTGTCCATCCTACAAAACTAAAACAATCAGGGAGGACAGAATGATGCGTCATCGACCTCATCTCGTCGGCGCGGCTATGAGCCTGTTTGCCTTTGTCGCGATTGCCAGCACGCCCGCGGTGGCGACGCCGTGCACCAATCTCCTGTCATTGAACCTTCCGGACACGACGATCACCTCGGCGACGGACAACACCACCGGGAGCTTCACCCCGCCCGGCTCCTCCACCCCGATCACCGGCCTTCCGGCCTTCTGCCGGGTCACCGCGACCCTGATCCCCACCTCGGATTCCAACATCAAGGTCGAGATCTGGCTGCCCGAGACGACGTGGAACGGCAGGTTCCTCGGCACCGGCGGCGGCGGCTTCCAGGGAGTGATAACCTACAGCGAGCTCGCCAGTGGGATCCAGGCCGGCTTTGCTGCGACCAACAGCGATCTTGGCACCGGTTCATCCGGATGCAGCCCGCTTTACTGCGGTTCGGCCGGCAATATGGGTAATCCCCTGGCGATTGCGTTCGGCGATTCTGCCTCGCCCACGACGGGCTTGTTCGGCCATCCCGAGCGAATCAAAGATTTCGGCCAGCGGGCGATCCACCTAATGACGGTGCGCGGCAAGCAGATCGCTGACGCCTTCTATCAGAAGAGCCACACGAAGGCCTATTTCGCCGGATGCTCCACCGGCGGCCAGAACGCCTTGATGGAGGCGCAACGCTTCCCCAATGACTACGACGGCATCCTGGCGGGCGCGGCAGCCTTTAACCGCACGCATATACACATGGTACCGCTTGCGGTGTGGCAGGATACCCATGCGAGTGCCAGCCGGTTCATCCTCCCCGCCCAGATGACGCTGATCAACAAGGCGGTGATCGCCGCATGCGTCGGCCAGGACGGCGGCGCCAGCACCGACCAGTTCCTGACCGATCCACGCGACTGTCATTTCGATCCCAAGGCGCTGCTGTGCACTGGCGGCAAGGTGCCCCCGGCATGCCTGACGGCCGACCAGGTCACGACAATGCAGAAATACTATGCCGGCACGATCGACCCGGTGAACGGGCAGGTGATCTATCCAGGCTACGAACGCGGCAACGAGACCGACAACGTGCTCGGGCTCGGCTTGGTGTTGATGGAGAGTCTTCCCGAACCGGCGTTCGACGGCCTGTTCTACTGGGTGTTCGGCCCGAGCTTCGGCCACCCGGCGAGCGCGGTCAATTTCGCGAATTTCGACTTCCACCGCGCCGTCGATACGGTCGATGACCAGCTTGCCGAGGTACTGAACGCCAACAGCACCGATCTCGGCGAGTTCCGGGAGCATGGCGGCAAGCTCCTGATGTATCACGGCTGGGCCGACCCGCTCATCCCATCGCAGAGCAGCATCAACTACTTCAACGCTCTGGTAGGAAACAACGGCCGTGGGTTCCAGCAGGCAAGCGTCAACTCGAACGCCAGTCCGGGGCTGGAGCGGACCCAGAGCTTCGCCCGGCTGTTCATGGTGCCCGGGATGTACCACTGCTCCGGCGGCCCCGGCCCCAACACGTTCGATGCGCTCAGCCCGCTCGTCAACTGGGTTGAGAATGGCGTGGCGCCG
>JBATYU010001157.1:0-9481 GCA_049674245.1 Bradyrhizobium sp.
GGACGGGGTCGCGCGCTATGGCTTCCCTGAGAGCGTACGGCGCCATTTCGAGCGGCTCGAAGTCTTCCCTCGCGGGCTTCTGCCCATCGGCGACGCCATCTGCCGCTTCAATCCCGTCTACGGCCAGGGCCTGAGCGTGGCCGCCCTGGAGGCGTGCCTGCTCCAGAGGCTTCTCGAGAGATTAGGGGGAGACAGCGATCCAATCGCCGGGCTGGCGCCGACTTTCTTCGCCGAGGTGCAGGCGCTGATCGAGACGCCGTGGTCGGTGGCCACACTCGACTTCGTGTTTCCCGATACGCGGGGGCAACGTCCGACGGATTTTGAGACCACGCTCAAATTCGGTATCGCCCTGACCCGGCTCGCCGCCGAAGATCCGGCCGTCCACAAGCTGACCGCCGAAGTCCAAAATCTATTGAGGCCGCGCAGCGTCTATCGCGATCCCGCCCTAGTGCAGCGCGTGCTCGCGAAGATGGCCGAGGCGTGACCCTTAGTGAGGTTAGAGGGCCGTTACTCTCGCTCGTCGGAGAAAGATTCGAACCCTGAGCAAACTGCAGCGCAACTTATTGCTCTCGCCCTTACGTTCTCAGAACTGTACTAAAAATGCGAAGTACGAAGCTTTGGAGAAAAATGTCGTCTCCAAGGGCAAATTGCCGTCTCTTCGGCAATCTCCAGTACGGTCATTGAGCTAGAAGGTCTCAGTTTGTTGGGGATTTTGGGGCTGGTCGACCGAGCCCGACAGCAGGCCGCCCTGAGCGATGGCGGAGAGAGTGGGATTCGAACCCACGGTACAGTTTCCCGCACACACGCTTTCCAAGCGTGCGCCTTAAGCCACTCGGCCATCTCTCCGAAGGCCCTCTCTTGACGGCGCATGAGGCTTTTTGCAAGTGATGGCAGTATGCCAACATGCATAGTCCATAACCAATTGAATAGTATAGGTTATTTCTACGGCGCCGCCGCCGCCGGAGCTTTGGCCACGCCGCGCGCGATGAACCGGAAGCTGGTCGCTGACGACGACTGATTTGATCGGCCGCTACCAAAGGGGGAGAGCATGACCATCCTTCGCGCACGCGCGTTCCTGCTCCTGATCGCCGCCACCGCGCTTGGCGCCGGAACCGCGACGGCGCAGGTCTGCACCCGTCAGGGCGACGACGTCACCTGCAACGACGGAAGGCGCGGCATGCTGTCGGGCGACGCCATCATCTGGCCGGACGGCACGCGATCGAGCGCGTCGCCGCATCCGAGCGTCATCATCGGCAACAAATCATCGGTGCACGTCGGTCCCGGCGTATTCGTCGGCAAAGGCAACGGCGTTGTGCCGCTGGACGATCCGAACGCGCCCAACAAGACGCGCTGCGCCATCCTCGATGGCGTGTCGTATTGCTACTAAGTCCAATTGCTACCAAGTCCAGGTGTCATTGACAACGTGCGGCTGAACCGACCGTGCGCAACGGCCACAAGGTCGGCCGCTCCGCGATCAGCGGCTCGGCCGCAGCCTTGTTGGCCCCGCTCTCCTGCAGCGCCTCGACGAATTCGGTGAACCATTGTTGAATGGTGTGGGCGCGGAGTTTTGTCATCATCGCTTCCCAGCGCATCCGTCGCTCGGTCAGGGGCATCGAGAGCGCGGTCGCGATGGCGCGTGCCATGCCGTCGATGTCATGCGGATTGACCAATAGCGCGGTGTCGAGTTCGTTCGCAGCACCGGCGAATTTCGACAGCACCAGCACGCCGGGATCGGCCGGATTTTGCGCGGCGACATATTCCTTGGCGACCAAATTCATGCCGTCGTGCAGCGGCGTCACCACGCCGACCTGCGCTGTGCGATAGAGCCCGGCCAGCACGGGCTGGCTGTAACCCTTGTTCAGATAGCGGATCGGCGTCCAATCGACCTCGCCATGACGGCCGTTGACGTCGCTGACGAGTTTGGCAACCTCGCTCTGCAGCGTGCCGTACGCCTCGATCGATCCGCGCGAAGGTGTTGCGATCTGCAACAGCGACACGGTGCGCGAAAGCTGTGGCTGCATGGTCCACATCCGGTCGAACGCGCTGATGCGGTTGATCAGTCCCTTGGAATAGTCAAGCCGGTCGACGCCGATCGCGAGCCTCTCGCCATTCAGGCTGCGCCGCAGCCGCGACACGTCGGGGTGCGACACCGCCTTGGCAGCGGATTGCGCGAATTTCTCGGGGTCGATGCCGATCGGAAATACCGCAAGCCGCGTTCGGCCATGACGCGAGGTGACCATGCCATCGTGAATTTCCAGCCCAAGTTCGGCGCGGACGTAACCATGGAAATTCTCGCAGTCTTCCTCGGTCTGGAAACCGATGAGATCGTAGGCGAGCATCGCCTCGATCAATTCGCGATGATGCGGCACGCCTTCGATGACCGCGCTCGAGGGCCAGGGCGTGTGCAGGAAGAAACCGATCGGCTCGCGGACGCCGAGATCACGCATTTCCGCGCCGAGCGCCAGGAAGTGATAATCCTGAACCCAGAAGGCAGCATCGGGCTTTTTGAATCGCAGCAGCGCGCGCGCCATGAAGGCGTTGACTTCGCGGTACGAAGAATAGTCCTCCTGGCTGACGCGGATCAGGTCGCTGCGGGAATGCAGCGCCGGCCACAATGCCGAGTTCGCAAAGCCCTCGTAATAGCCGCCGTAATGCGCGGCCGGCAGATCAAGCGTCGCCAGCGCGCCGGTACCCAGCGCTTCGATTTCGGCGAATGGTTCCTTTTGGGAACCCTCGCGGACGCGACCAGAGGAACCAACCCAAATCGCGCCGGAGTTCTCCACTACCGGCAGCAAAGCGGCCGCCAGCCCGCCCGTCATGGGCTCATTGGCTCTGCCGCGCGCAACGCGATTTGAAACGACGACGAGGTTCACAGGTTCCTCTCCCGATGGTCCGCCGTATTTAACTGCCATTCATCATTATGGTTCCTTTTAGCCTCTCAACGAATTGAAACTAAAAAGGGGCCGCGCGCGACGGAACCTGCGCTTCCCGTGAAAATAAAAAGTTGATGCAAGAACAACGCGAAGCGCGACGAAATTTCGTTCGCCTTGGTGCGGCCTCGAAAAATCAAGAATAAAGCCAAATCGATTATGGCCGCGCGGTGGCGCCTTCATCATCAAGCAGACGTGCGAGGAACTCACGGACGTCGCTTGGCTCGTCGAAATGCCCGGCCACGCCCTTGGAGCGACGGCCCACCGAAAATGCCAGCCCGTTCAGGTCAGGCATGATGGCGAATACGGATTCGTCGGTCACGTCGTCGCCGATGAACAGCGGGCGCCGGCCCTTGAAAGGCTCGCGCGTCATCAGTTCGCGCACGCCGGTTGCCTTGGTGAAACCGGAATGCTTGATTTCGCAAACCGATTTGCCGGGCAGCACTTCGATCGGCGCGTGCGGAAGATCCGCCCTGATCAGCGACACGGCCTCATAGATCGCCTTCTCCGCGTGCGGCGCCAGCCGATAGTGCAGCGCCAGCGAATAGCCCTTGTCCTCCAGCAGTATTCCCGGGCTGAGTTTCGCGATCGCGGCTAGGCGGCGTTTCAAGTCCTTGTCCATCGGCGGCGCACGGGCGGCGAGCGCTTCGCCGTCGGAGGTGACGCGCATTTCGGCGCCATGGCCGCCGACGGCCGGAAATTCCGCCGGCGCGAAAATCAGGTCGATATCATTGAGCGAACGGCCGCTGACCAGCGCCAGCGCGCCGGAGGTCCGCTCGAGCAGGCGGTTCAAGGTTTTTGAGAGCCCCGGCGGCACCCAGACTTCGCGCGGCGTCGGCATCAGGTCGAGCAGCGTGCCGTCGATATCGAGCAGGATCGCGGTCTCGTTCAAATGCGGCGCCAACAGATGCGGCACCGGAACGGCGTCCGGCGCTTCGTCCTCCTCGGGTACCAGATCTTCTGCCACGGGCAGTTCGGCCAAATCTTCGGTTAAATCTTGGGTTAAATCTTGGGTCATGTCATTCTACTCCACAAAGGCGAGCGGCCGTGCAACCGATTCCAGCGGCCGGCGCTCGGCAGCTATGGCATAGCGCCAGGCGATAACGGCGGCGGCAACCATCAAACCCGAGCCAAACAGGTAGCCGGCGAAAACGCTGCCGCGCGATCCGGTGTCGATCAGCGCCCCAAACAGCGCAGGCCCCGCCACGCCGCCGACGCCCGTTCCGACCGCATAAAACACGGCAATCGCCAACGCCCGCACTTCTAATGGAAACGTCTCGCTGACAGTGAGATAGGCAGCGCTTGCGGCCGGCGAGGCGAAGAAGAAGATCACCATCCAGGCGATGGTCTGGCTTTGCGCGCTCAAGGCGCCGATCGAAAACAGATAGCCGGATATGGCAAGCAAAATGCCCGACACCCCATAGGTGAACGTGATCATGGCGCGGCGTCCGAGCGTGTCGAACAGCCGTCCGAGCAGCAGCGGACCCAAAAAATTGCCGGCCGCGAACGGCAGGATGTACCACCCGACCTTGTCCGCGCCGATGCCGTAAAAATCGGTCAGCACCAGCGCGAAGGTGAAGAAGATCGCATTGTAGAAGAACGCCTGCGCGGTCATCAGCGTGAGCCCGACCAGCGAGCGTTGCCGATAAGTCGAGAACAGCGTGCGTGCCACTTCGGAGAGCGGCGTGTGGTGGCGCATCTTCAGCCGGACCTTGGGCCAGGCGCGCTGATGCGGATCTTGCGCATGTCCGATCGCGGAGCGTTCGATATCGGCAACAATGGCCTGCGCCCGATCCGGGTAACCATGGATCATCAGCCAGCGCGGGCTTTCCGGAATCCACATCCGCATCACGAACACGATCAGGCCGAGGCAAGCGCCGGTGAGATAGGCAAGGCGCCACCCGAGATCGGGGCCGGCGATCGCGGGATCGAGCAGCAGGATCGCAGCTGATGCGCCGAGCGCGGCACCGATCCAGAAACTGCCGTTGATCAGAAGGTCGGTCCAGCCGCGGTAGCGCGCCGGCACCAATTCCTGGATGGTCGAATTGATCGCGGTGTACTCGCCGCCAATGCCGGCGCCGGTCAGGAATCGAAACAGCGCGTAGCTTGCGACGCTCCACGACAGCGCCGTGGCGGCGGTCGCTGTGAGATAGACCGCAAGGGTGATGAAGAACAGTTTCTTGCGTCCGATGCGGTCGGTGAGCCAGCCGAAACCAAGCGCGCCCAGCACCGCGCCGGCGAGATAAAGGCTGTTGGCAAATCCGATATCGAGATTGGTGAAATGGAGCGTCGGGCTCTCCTTCAGCGCGCCGGACAACGCGCCCGCCAGCGTCACCTCCAGTCCATCGAGAATCCAGGTGATGCCGAGCGCCAGCACGATGCGGGTGTGAAAGCCGCTCCAGGAAAGACTGTCGAGCCGCGAGGGAATGGAGGTTTCGATGACGCGATCGTCCGCCGACGTCGGCAGCGCGGCAGCCGTCGAACCGCGCGGTGTCAGCTGCAAATCCATCGCGTTGAACCGATGAGAAAACGCCCGGGAATGCGGCACTCCAAGACCATGAATATCAACGCCATTGGCGCGCTGGAGTTCCACAACCGGCGTGCCGATTGCTTTGGTACAGCCTAACACCGTCATTGCGAGCAAAGACGTTTAGATACAATTTCGCGATCACGCGGCCTGATATGCCCGAGGTTTGCCAGAAATTTCCTTACCCTCCCAATCAGAGGGCGCAGGGAAAGCCGGGTGCCCGAAGCACCCGCAGCCTCGCGTGCGAAATAAAAAAGCACACGAGTTAGTCACCACGGTCACACCGGAATCACCCGGCATTCCCCGCGCAATGGGTTACGGCTTATACGCGCTCTCCCCGGTGAGCGGCTTTTTTGCCACCGTCGCCTGCGCTTCTTATCGCAGACTTGACTCCAGCACCGCGAAGTCAGGACCACACGATTTAGCCGTCCGCAGGATAGCGCCTTCGTCTTTGGCGCCGCCCGCGTCCACCGCATCCCGTCCCGCGGCCGTGACGATCGTGTGTCGCCCCTCTGTGGGACGGGACCAAATCGCTATAGTGCTGATTTTACCTGGCCGTCAAGCGAAATTTCTGAATTCCAGAAATGGGACAGAATTACCAAATGATCGTCATTCCAGCTCAAAGGGGTTAAGCGAAATATTTTTGGCTAGGGGGACTGGACGACCCAAATCACGTTGATCTGCTTCAACAAAATAGCGTTTTGGCGCATGCCTGCGGGCGGCGATCGTGGCGCCCAGCTTGACACTTATAGCCCGCACTTCGTAAATCGCCGCATCTGACGACGTCTATTTCCCGATCCGAGACAGCCTTGCGGCCTCCGATCGTGCACGAACATCCCGGGCGCATAGCTCAGCGGGAGAGCGTTCCCTTCACACGGGAGAGGTCCAAGGTTCGATCCCTTGTGCGCCCACCATCATCGTCAATGAAATCAGATCCTTTCTAGATTAGCTCGTAGCGGCACCATCTTCCGATTGGCATTGCAGGTGGTGGGTGCGGTCGATTGTGGCAACGGGAGCCCGTGATATGGTTCTCCCATGCAAGCAAAATGGCTCAAGAAAGTATCCATTCCGACAATTCTTGTCGGCGGGCTCGTTATTGGCGTCATGGGGAAACTTCCAGGGGCTGGCATTTCCGTGAGCGATAAGCTTGCCCCGCTGAACAGCTGGTTGAATCAGCACGCCGCATCGCCCGGGGTGGCGATGTTCTTTCTTGGCTGCCTGGTTACGTGGTTGCTCCATCAGATCGCAGCCATTTGGCTCTCAGGCCGGCGCAAAAGGGTCAGAACAAGATTGGCAGATCTAAGGAAAGATGGCGTCCGCCTCCGAATCGATGGCGGGCATATCTCAAATGAAGCCGATGTCAGTCCTTGGGTCGATAAAGTAGAAAAATGGGACAGGCAGGTGGTAGCGGCGATTGCAAGAATAGAGGAGGCCGATTCACGGCAGTACGCGACGCTGGATTTTCCCGGTAGAGCAAGAACGGACCCGGGATACGTGAATGACGCTCATGCACAAAATTACATTATGCATGATGTCCGATTGGTGCGCCTCGCCGAATTGATGACGCGGTACAGCGCGCAAACTTCTTGATACTTTGGAGTTATGCGGCCGGCCGTATTTGACGCGTCTCCAATTGTTTTTTAAGTGAGCAAAATAGAACAGCGTCGCAACGCGCGGCGGTTCCATACTGTTTCTATCATCGCCCCCATCACAGCATCTGTTCAGGTGAAACGAGACAAGATGAGCGACCTTGAGGACATGGCCGCTAAGATGGAAGCCGCTCGCAAGCTCCCGCCGGGGCCGGACCGCTGCGCCATCATTGAGCAGATCGGTACGTTCCGCATCGGGTTGGCCGCCATCGCCGCGAAGCGAAAGCTTTTGCAATCAGCCAGGCTTCAGTTGGCGGCCCTTGTTCGCGCAAACGGCCCCAGTTCGGGGGGCGAAGCTGGGGCCATCTAGCGGAAACGGCGCGGGTAGCGGCCCCGCGACGTTCGGCTATAGCCGATCACACTCGACGGCGGCGCGCTGCTCACTTTTGCTCACTGTCCTGCACCAATACGGCCCGCGCCTTGATGGCCACTCACACAAGAGAGGTCCAAGGTTTGATCCCTTGTGCGCCCACCAAGCCTCGATTTATCGTCCATCCACATGATCGTTCAAGCCTGCCTCAACGGCGCGCGCCGTAGCGACTTCCACCCTCACCTTCCGCTTAACGCGGAAGCGATGGCGCGTGATGGCGCGTCATGTGTCGCCGCCGGCGCGGCCGAACTGCACATCCATCCGCGCGGATTGCACGGACAGGAAAGCCTGGCGGCGGTGGACGCGACGATTCCCGCGGTTCGCCGCGCCTGTCCCAACACGCTCGTCGGCGTGTCGACGGGCGCCTGGATCGAGAACGATGCGGAACAAACCCGAAATGCCATCACCGGATGGAACGCGCTGCCCGATTATGCCTCGGTGAACCTGTCAGAACCCGACGCGCCGGCCGTCATGGAACTGCTGCGGCAGCGCGGGGTCGGAATCGAGGCAGGCGTAGCCTCTGTTGCCGACGCGGAACGCTTTTTGAATTTCCCCGATCATGACCGAGTCTTCCGCATCCTGATCGAAATCGGCGAGCAGGATATCGGTGCTGCGCGGAAGATCGCGGACGACATCGCGGCCCTGCTTGACCGCGCGAGCGTGCGACGGCCGATCCTGCTTCACGGTTTTGATGCGACGGTCTGGCCGTTTGTCAGCATTGCACGTCAACGGCAATGGTCGACCCGGGTTGGCTTGGAGGATGGCAAGCATCTCCCCGATGGCACGATCGCACCCGGCAATGCAGCGCTGGTGGCCGCCGCGGTCGCGATTTTCGCAAACCGTTGCTGATGCCTGCGCTGAACCGGTACGTTGAGAAACATTGTCAATCACGCGTGCCGACAATTCAGAACAAGCACGATGAGAGCAACAGCCATCACGATGACGGCGAGTGCGAGCCATCGAACAGCAAAGTCCCGCCAACGATGCGGTGTCCTGTCGCGCCAGCGACGAGCTGGAATATAGCGGGCTTCCACGGCGACCTTGGCCTAAGCGCGCGCTCGACGCCGCAAAGGCGTCACGCGCGCTTGTTTTCGAAGGATGTGTCGAAAATAGCTGCGCGCGACCGCATCTACTGTCGAGAATAATTCATCAGGTTGTAGTGCGTCACGGCGCTTTGCTTCACGCAAATATTCGGCAACCTCTTTCTCCAATTTCATCAAGCTCGCATCGTCACAAATTGGCGTTGCCAATCGAAGCCGTTCGCGCGCCCGCGTCGATTCTCTCCTTGAGGGCATGGCAAGCTCCTAGATTTGTTTATTCGATCTTTGAGGTCGTGAGCGACCAGTTTCCCAAGCCCGATCAATAACGGTCGGTTTTTTCAGGATGCCGGTTAAAGTCCGGTTCGGTAGATCGTTTGGATAACCAACGGCGATGTGTTGGGTTCCTGACATAAGCGGCGAAACAGGTTGTTCCTGCCACGGAACCAGCGGCTTCCAATTTCCAATCTGCGTTTTGGTCTTCGCCACAAGGCAGATTCGCAAATGTCCCGCCGACCTGGACGCAGGAATCCATCACATGAAATCGCGTAAAAGCGAATGGACCGAACAAGAGTTGAAACAACTCGCTGCAATAGTTGCGGCTGGCGGCACTGCTCTACGTGCAGCGGCTAAATTCAATCGCAGAATAGCAAGTTGCCGAAGTCAGGCACGAAAAATGGGCGTGCCTTTTGAGAATGGTGGTCTGCTTCGTTGTTTAGATAAGAGACAACCGCACCTTCACCACTAAAACCTCTTTTAAGCGCGATGGATCGGCAGTCGATAAAATAAAGACACTTGCCAAGTATGACGCGTTGCTCGCTACCATGGCACGTACTCATAAATCGAGCTCGATTGGTGCGGGCTTGGCCAATGTCGGCTATGCCCCCGGTAGCGACCAAATTCCGCATCGCGCCGCTCTGCTTCCCTGCGATGACGGCGCGCCCCGCAAATTAAATAGCCGAACTTGA
>JBATYU010001158.1:0-7547 GCA_049674245.1 Bradyrhizobium sp.
CCGCGCAAGGGTTCGCTGCGGCGCTCCGATGGCGCAGGCGCCGGGGGGCGGCGCACTTCATCGGCAAAGGAAGGCCGCACCGGACGCGGCGGCGGCTCGGGCATTTGCGGCTCGTGATGATCGAAGCCTTCCGACCTCGCGCCTTCCGACCGCGCGCCTTCGCCTTCGCTCCGGCCGGCATCGGGTAGCGGTGCGATCCGGGGCGGCAGCTCGGCTGCGATGACGCCGGGCCGTTGCGGCAACAGATCCCGGGTTTGGGCGCGCACGATCGTCGATTCGACCACGATATCGGTCGGGCCGCCGATCATGATGAGATGTTCGACGTTGTCGCGCCGCACCAGCACCAGCCGGCGGCGACCATCCACAGCGGCGGCATCGATCACGGCCAGCCGCGGCATCCGGCCACGATTGGTGTTGGCGCCGAGGCGATTGGTGGCGAATCGGCGGACCAGCCAGGCGGCGACGCCGATCAGGGCCAGGACGGCCACAAATGCGAAGAAAAACGTCACTGCCTGCATGCTGGTCCCCGGCGAAAGCCGCTTTCTTCAAGCCTCTCGCTTGCCGGTCGCGACGCGACAAACGCTTAAGCGAAGCCTGAGCTTGGAACTGTCTCTTAACCCCTTACGGCAGGAACTGCCGCCCCCATCCTTAATAACCCATGAATCGATCGGACCAAAACGACTTCTTGGGCGCCCAATGGAAGTGAACGGATTGGGTTAACGCAGATTTCGTGGCGAAAATGCGCTCGAATCGGACCGCGCTAATACGGTTTCAGACGTCGTCCCGAATGGCCCACGATCATTTTAACTCGCTATTAACCATACACGCGGCAAATTCTGCCTAGCTGTGGGCGCGATGTTCCGCCAGCGAAGGGGAGCTTGCTGCAATGTCCATCAACGATCTTCCGGTGTTGTCGGCGTTGCGCACCAAGATGCAGTGGCACCAGGAACGCCAACGCGTCCTCTCCGAAAACGTCTCCAATTCCGACACCCCGAACTTCAAGCCGCGCGATCTGGTCGAACCGAAATTCGACAAGGCCGGCGCTGCCGCCGGATCGATCGGGGCGCTGGCGATGGTGCGCACCACGGCCGGCCATATCGCGCCCTCCAATGGCGGCAGCGACAGTTTCGATCAGAACCGCAAAGCGGGCTTCGAGACCCGACCGGCCGGCAACGCCGTCAATCTCGAAGACGAGATGCTCAAGGTCTCGGCCAACCAGATGGATTATGCCGCGGTGACCTCGCTCTATGCGAAGAGCCTGCACCTGCTGAAGACCGCGATCGGCAAGGGCTAGAGCATGATCTGGAGCGGAACAGAGGCAGGGGAGCGACATCATGGCTGACGATTCAAGCGATTTCGTCCGATCGATGGGGATTGCGACCTCCGGCCTGCGTGCGCAGGCGGGGCGGATGCGGGTGATCTCGGAAAACATCGCCAACGCGGATTCCACCGCGCCGACCGCCGGCGGCGACCCTTATCGCCGCAAGGTCCCGACTTTTTCCTCCGCGCTCGACCGCGCGCTGGATGCCAAGGTCGTCGCGCTCGGCAGGGTGAAGCCCGACAACTCGGCCTTCCGCGTCAAATATGAACCGAGCAACCCGGCCGCGGATGCAAGCGGCAACGTCAAATATCCCAACGTCAATCCGATGATCGAAATGACCGACATGCGCGACGCGCAGCGGTCCTATGAAGCCAACCTCAACGTCATCGGCGCCACGCGCCGGATGATCCAACGCACCCTCGACATCCTCAAGAGCTGAACAGGAAACCTTAGGTCATGGCTTCACCCACTGTCGCCGCAAACGCCTACGCCAGTCTCGCCCGCATTCTCGATACCGGCGCCGCCGGCAAAGGCTCCGAGACCGGCGGCGGTCCCTCTTTCGGCGCGCTGCTCAAGGACGCGATCGGCAGCGTGCTGGAAGCCGGAAAGAAATCCGACGCACAGACGGTGGCGATGGCCTCCGGCAAGGCCAACGTCATGGACGTGGTGACCGCGGTGGCGGAAACCGACGTCGCGGTCTCGACGCTGGTATCGGTGCGCGATCGCGTCATCCAGTCCTATGAAGACATCATGAAGATGTCGATCTGACGGCTCTGCCGTCATTCCGGGATGGTCCGAAGGACCAGACCCGGAATCTCGAGATTCCGGGTTCGCTCGTTTCACTCGCGCCCCGGAATGACCTTGGTGAGTTGGAAACGAGCGAGTTAGAAAAATGACCGGTGCTGAAACGCTCGACGTGGCGCGCGATGCGATCTGGACCATCGTCGTGGTGTCATCGCCGCTCCTGGTGGTCGGCCTCGTCGTCGGCGTCGTGGTGTCGCTGTTCCAGGCGCTGACCCAGATCCAGGAACAGACCCTGGTATTCGTGCCGAAGATCCTCGCGATCTTCGTGACCTTGCTGCTGGCGCTGCCGTTCATGGCGGATTCGCTGCACGGTCACATGATGCGGATATCGTCGCGAATCATCGGCGGTTGATGCACAGTGTTTAGATCATGCGCATCGACATCTCGCTGCTGCCCGCGCTCGCCGCCGCCTTCATGCTGGTATTCGCCCGCATCGGCGCCATGGTGATGCTGTTGCCCGGGCTGGGGGAATCGACCATTCCGGTGCGTATCAAGCTCGCGATCGCGCTGATGCTGACCCTGGTCATCCTGCCGCTGCACCGCGCCGCCTACCAGATCGACATGCAATCGCTGACGTCGCTCCTGATACTGATGCTGCGCGAGATCGCCATCGGCATCGTGCTGGGCGCCACCGCGCGGGTGACGCTCTCGGCCTTGCAGGTCGCAGGATCCGTGATCGCCCAGCAACTCGGCCTCGGGTTCGCCACCTCCGTCGATCCGACCACCCAGGGCCAGCAGGGCGTGCTGATCGGCAATTTCCTCACCATACTCGGCGTGACGCTGCTGTTTGCGACCGACAGCCACCATCTCGTCATCGCCGCGCTCAACGACAGCTACACCATCTTCTCGCCGGGCGAGATAATGCCGAGCGGCGACGTCGCTTCGCTCGCGACCCGCGCCTTCACCGCCGCCTTCAAGATCGGCATGCAGCTCTCGGCGCCGTTCCTGGTGTTCGGCCTGGTGTTCAATATCGGGCTCGGCGTGCTGGCGCGGTTGATGCCGCAGATGCAGGTCTATTTTGTCGGCGTGCCGCTATCGATTCTCGCCGGCTTTCTGATCTTCGCCTTCGTCGTCACGGCGATGATGGGAACCTTCCTCGATTATTTCATCGGCGTCATGCACGGCATGATGCCGCTCAAATGAAGACCTCTTAGATGGCCGACGAGAACGACACCTCAGACAAAACAGAAGACCCGACGCAAAAGCGTCTCGATGACGCCCACGACCGTGGCGACGTCGCCAAAAGCCAGGAGATCAACACCTGGTTTGTGATTTCAGGCGCGACGCTGGTGTTGTCGACGTTGTCGGGATCGATCGGCGGCGGCATTCTGATGCCGTTGCGCAATCTGATCGTCAATTCCTGGATGATCCGCGCCGACGGGCCCGGCCTGCTGGCGCTGGCGCGCTCGCTCGAACTTGCCGTGATCGCGGCGATCGGCGTGCCGCTGTTGATGTTGGCGCTGGCGGCGATCGCCGGCAACATGGTGCAGCACCGCCTGGTGTGGTCCGGCGAGGCGCTCAAGCCCAAGCTCAGCAAGATCTCGCCGGGAGCCGGCGCCAAGCGGATCTTCGGCAAACAGGCGGCGGCGAACTTCGCCAAGGGCGTTTTCAAGGTGATCGCGCTCGGCGCCGTGATGACGGCAATCCTCTGGCCGGAGCGCCATCGCCTGGAATCGTTCATGCACTTCGACCCGGCGATGATTTTGGACGTGACCACCAATCTTACCGTGCACTTGATGGGCGCGGTCGTGGCCATGCTCGCGGTCGTGGCGATCGCCGACTATCTGTTCCAATACCGGCAATGGTTCGAGCGGCAGAAGATGTCGCTGCAGGAGATGAAGGAGGAGTTCAAGCAGTCCGAAGGCGATCCGCAGGTCAAGGCCCGGCTCAGGCAACTGCGCGCGGCGCGGATGAAGAAGCGGATGATGGCCGCGGTTCCCAAGGCCTCCGTCGTGATCACCAACCCGACCCACTATTCGGTGGCACTGTCCTACGAGCGCGGCATGTCGGCGCCGGTCTGCGTCGCCAAGGGCGCCGACAACATCGCGTTGAAGATCAGGGAAGTCGCGAAAGCGCACGACATCCCGATCGTCGAAAACGTGCCGCTGGCCCGCGCGCTCTATGCGACCGTGGAGATCGACGGCGAGATTCCGGTCGAGCACTATCATGCGGTCGCAGAAATCATCGGCTACGTGATGGGCCTGCGGCGGGGGCTGTCCGGCCGGCGGGTCTGAGGCGGGCCGGCAAGGAGGCGTGGAGAGGGGCGGGCAAAGGGCGGAAAGGCCTTGAAATCAGGGAAATAGCCGCCCGACGCCCTTGCGCTGGCCGGTCCGATTCAGGCACTCAGGGAGCCGGCGCAAATCACGCGCTGCTTCCTGAATAGACGGGCTTTCGTCTTTCCGAAAATGGCCACCGCAACCGACAACGATCCGTCCCGGGAACCGATCGCCGTGCATGAGCCGCCGCGGCGCAGCGGCAGCATCGTGTTGGTCTTGCTGGTGGCGGTCTGCCTGGTCGCGGTGGCGGTCGCGCTGATGACCCTCGGGCGGACGCAGGCGCAGCCATATATATTGGGCATCCTGGCGCTGCTGGCGATGGTCGGGCTGTTCAACCTGTTCGCCTTTGCCGCCGGCATCATCCGGTTTGCCAATCGTTCCGCCGACGATCCGATCATCGGGCATATCGCCGACCACGCCTTTGACGGGCTGGCGGTCAGCGACCCGCGCGGCCATGTGGTCTATTCCAACGCCGCCTATCTGGCCCTGACGGGCGCTGCGAGCGCGCAGGATGTGCGGCCCGTCGAGCGGATCTTCATCGGCAACCCGGACGTCTCCGAAGCGGTGTTTCGCCTGCTCAAGGCCGCGCGCGAGGGCAAGCGGCAGCAGGAGGAGGTGCGGATCGCCGGCCACGACGGCGCCCATGGCCGCTGGCTCAGGATGCGGGTTCGTCCGCTGGGTGCGGGCAAGCGCAGCGCCAAATACTCGGTGTGGTCGATCGCCGACATCACCCGCGACCGCGAGCTGCAGGAGGACGTGTTCAAGGAACTGCAGCACGCCATCGAATATCTCGATCATGCGCCGTGCGGGTTCTTCTCGGTCAATTCGACCGGCGATCTGGTCTATGTCAATGCGACGCTGGCGAACTGGCTCGATCACGACCTCGCCGAAATCGGCTCGGGAGGGTTGAAGCTGACCGATATCGTTTCCGGCGACGGCGCTTCGCTCCTGACCTCGATCGTTGCCGGGCCCGGCGAGGTCAAGACCGAAGTATTCGACATCGACCTGCGCATGCGCGGCGGCAAGACCATGCCGGTGCGGCTCTATCACAAGCTCGCCTTCGGCGCCGACGGCGCACCCGGTCCGTCGCGGACGCTGGTGATCAGCCGTGCCCGCGAGGAGCGTTCCGATTCGCAGCGCGCCGCCGAAGTCCGCTTCATGCGCTTCTTCGATCACACCCCGATGGCGATCGCGACCGTGGATCGTTCGGGCGCCGTGGTCCGCGCCAATGCCCGTTTCGCCAAGCTCGCGCACAGCCTGAACCTCGACAGCGCCGCCAACAAATCGTTCTTCCGGACCGTCAACAGCAGAGATCGCGGCCTCCTGATCGCAGCGATCAACCGAGCGGCGGAGGGGCAGGGCGATATCGCCCCCGTCGAGGCGATGCTCGAGGGCGCCACGGAGCGGTGGGGGCAATTCTTCGTCACCGCGGTCGAGGAGGGCGAGCGCGAGACCGAGGCCGCGATCATCTACATTCTGGAGACCACGGAGCGGCGGGCGCTGGAAAACCAGATCAACCAGTCGCAGAAGATGGACATGGTCGGCCAGCTCGCCGGCGGCATTGCGCACGATTTCAACAATGTGCTCTCCGCGATCATGATGGCGAACGATTTCCTCTTGAACGCGCACAAGCCGACCGACCCGTCGTTCCAGGACATCATGCAGATCAAGCAGAACGCCACGCGCGCCGCCACATTGGTGCGGCAACTTCTCGCGTTCTCGCGCCGCCAGACCTTGCGGCCGCAGGTGCTCGACCTCGGCGACGCGCTGAGCGATCTCACCATGCTGTTGCGTCGGTTGATCGGCGAGAAGGTCAAGCTCGACCTGGTGCATGGCCGCGATCTCTGGCCGGTGAAGGTCGACGTTTCGCAATTCGAACAGGTGATCGTCAATCTCGCGGTCAACGCCCGCGACGCGATGCCCGACGGCGGCAAGCTGACGGTACGCACCGCCAATCTGACCGTGGAGGAATCCACTCGGCTCGCCTACAAGGGCATGCCGGCGGCGGACTATGTGCGGATCGCCATATCCGACACCGGCACCGGAATCCCGGCCGATATCGTCGACAAGATCTTCGAGCCGTTCTTCTCGACCAAGGAGGTCGGCAAGGGCACCGGTCTCGGCCTTTCGACCGTGTACGGCATCGTCAAGCAGACCGGCGGCTTTGTCTATGTCAACTCCGAGGAAGGCAACGGCACGACGTTCGATATCTTCCTGCCGCGGCATCATCCCGAACCGGATGCGCCGCACGAGGTGCATGCGACCAATGGCGCGGGCAGGGAGACCGCGGCGGGACCGAAACCGCGTGCCGACCTCACCGGCCAGGGCACCATTCTTCTGGTCGAAGACGAAGAGGGCCTGCGCTCGCTGAACGCACGCGGCTTGCGCTCGCGCGGCTATAGCGTGATCGAGGCGTCGAACGGCATCGAGGCGATGGAAGCGCTTGAAGAGAAGGAGGGCGCGGTCGATCTGGTGGTGTCCGACGTGGTGATGCCGGAGATGGACGGCCCGACCCTGCTGAAGGCCATGCGCGGCCGCAATCCGGACCTCAAGATCATCTTCGTCTCCGGCTATGCCGAGGATGCCTTCGAGAAGAGCCTGCCGGAAAACCAGCAATTTGCGTTCCTGCCAAAGCCGTTCACGCTGAGCCAGCTGGTCGCGGCGGTGAAGGAAACCATGACACCGCAATAGGGCAGGATGCTCGTGTCCCGGACGCGGTTCAGCGCTTCTTCAACGGTGCACCGCAGAGCCGGGACCTGCCAGCCGATCGCCACTGGATCCCGGGTCAGCAGCGCATCACCATAGCGTGTCGAAGACGCGCGTGAACGCGCTGATGGTGCTGCACTGCGCCCGGGAAACGCAAGCCCCCTCCCGCGACGGTGCGCCGCAGCCGGGGTTCCCGTTTACGGCTTCACATTTAGGCGCTGCTGCCCATGTTAAGGGCACCTCCCCATGCCGGGGACTTGAGGAAAAAACATGAAATTCTCGCAACGTACGCGCGGTATCGTCCAGGCGATCGCCGTTGTCCTGGCGTTGGCGATCCCGTCCGTGCTCGCCAGCTCGGCTGCCGACGCCCGCGTCGGCGGCGGCTTCAGCTCGGGCTCCCGCGGTGCACGAACGTTCTCCGCACCGCCCAGCACCTCGAC
>JBATYU010001159.1:0-3471 GCA_049674245.1 Bradyrhizobium sp.
GCGCCGGCCTCTACGACGAAGATCGTCACGCCGCCGGTCCAGGCGACAAATCCGACCTCTTCGAATGGCGGCAGCACGGGCAAGATCGTGACCCTGCCGACGGGAACGGTCGGCAAGGCCGGGTCCGTTCAGGACCTGAAGGGGAATAATCCCACCAACCGCATCGTCGACCTTCCGGTCGCGCCGAAGCAGCCAGTCCAGACCGACGTGCGGCAATCCCCCGTGCTCAAGCTCAACAACAATTCGCCGCAGGGAAACCGGTTCCAGGGCAATACCCTCCCCGGCAAGATCAACGGCGGGCTGATCGGAAATTCCAACCCGCGCTTCGCGCAATCGACCGGCGGTTTTGGCCGCAAGATCCATTGATCGCACGAGGCGGCGCGGCAACTCCACCGATCGCGGCGACAATATCCGGGGCAGAGCAGCAGATGCTCTGCCCCTGTTCTTCTTTGGAGACAGCTCTCAGGCCACGAGCTTTGCGAACAGATCCGCATCGACATTACCGCCGGAAAGAACGATCACGACGTTCTTGCCGCGCGCATCGATGCGGCCGGCCAAGAGTGCGGCAAGCCCGATCGCCCCGCCCGGCTCGACCACCAGCTTTAGTTCCCGATAGGCGAAGCCGACCGCCGCGCCCACTTCGGCGTCGGACGCGGTCACGCCATGCGAGAGCAGCTTGCCATTGATGGCAAAGGTGATCTCGCCCGGGATCGCGGCCATCAGCGCATCGCAAATGGTGCGGCCTTCGGCGTGATGGGCTTCGCGCTTTCCGGCGCGCAGCGAACGGGTGTGGTCGTCAAAGCTCTCCGGTTCGGCGACGATCATCGTCACTTGCGGATAGCGCGCCTTGACGGCGGTCGCGACGCCCGCGATCAGGCCGCCGCCGGAAGCCGGCGCCACCACGATATCCGGCGTCAAGCCAAGTGCCGCCATGTCTTCGGCGATCTCGCGCCCTGCCGTGCCCTGGCCCGCGATCACGAGCGGGTCGTCGTAGGGCGGCACGATGGTGGCGCCGCGTTTGCCGGCGATCTCGCGCGCGATGGCTTCACGGTCCTCGCGGTAGCGATCGTACAGCACGACTTCGGCGCCATAGCCCTTGGTGCGCTCGCGCTTGGTCATCGGTGCATCCGATGGCATCACGATGGTCGCGCGCATGTTGAGGATTTTCGCCGCCGCCGCCACGCCCTGGGCGTGGTTGCCGGAGGAATACGCGACCACGCCGCCGCCGGACCTGTCTTGCGGGATCGCCGACAGCCGGTTGAAGGCGCCGCGAAATTTGAACGATCCGGTCCGCTGCAGCATTTCGGGTTTCAGGAACACCTTGGTTCCCGCGCGCTCGTTGAGAATGGGAAAGGACAATAGCGGCGTCCGCACCGCGAACGGCGCGACCACGCGCGCGGCAGCATCGATATCCGATGCCGTGACCGGCAGGGCCGAGGATGGTTCCGTCATGTCCACTATGTAATGCTTCACATGACCCGCGAGCAAGGGATACGGGATTGTCAGGCGACGAAGCGCGGCTGCTCCGTCACCAACTCGACAGGCCCGTTTTCCGGCTCGTTTTCGGCCTTGGCGGCGTGGATATCGGCCATATTCTCGATAAAAGCCCGCGTCGAAGCCTCCCAGGTATGTTGGGCGGCAAAATCGACGCAGGCCTCTCGCGAAATTTCCAGCGCCGCAAGGCATGCGTTACGCAAATTCGGGTCCAGCACCGCAACCGGTGCTGCGCCGATGACATCGCGCGGCCCGGACACCGGATAGGCGGCAACCGGCAGGCCGCTTGCCAGGGCTTCCAGGAGAACCAGGCCAAAGGTGTCGGTCTTGCTCGGAAAGGCGAAAACGTCGGCCGCGGCATAGACCTGCGCCAGCGCCTCACCTTGCAGCGCGCCGAGGAACACGGCTTGCAGATATTTCTGCTCCAGCATCGCGCGCGCCGGTCCGTCACCGACGATCACCTTGGTGCCGGGCAGATCGAGGTCGAGAAACGCCTCCAGGTTCTTTTCGACCGAAACGCGGCCGACGCACAGGAAGACCGGCGCCGGCAGGCAGAGATCGATGGCGCGCGGGTGGAACAGCGCGGTGTCGACGCCGCGCGGCCACAACACCACATTCGCAAAACCGCGCATCCGCAACTCGTTGGCCAGCGCAGGGGTTGCCGCCATCACGGCGCGGCTCGGCGCATGGAAGCGCCGCAACGCCCGCCAGATCAGCGATTCAGGAATCGGCGCACGCGCGCGGACATATTCCGGAAAGCGGGTATGGAAGCTCGTGGTGAAGGGAAAGCGGTGCTTGCGGCAGTAGCGCCGCACCAACAGGCCGATCGGCCCTTCGGTTGCGATGTGAATGCTGTCGGGGCGAGCTTCCGCGATCAATCGCGCGATTTTGGCCGGACGCGGCAGCGCGACGCGCAGGTCGCGATAGCTCGGCATGGCGAAGGTCCGAAACGACTGCGGCGTCAGGAAAGAGACCTCGGCGCCGAGCGGCTGTGCGGTGTCCGCCATCATGGTCAGCGTCCGCACCACCCCGTTGACCTGAGGGTGCCACGCGTCGGTCGCGACCAGGATGCGCATGCGAGTTGCCGCCTTCCGGAATTCGTGAACCATGCAGCACGCCAAGTCTGGACCGAAAAGTCTGGATCGAACCTTCAGGCTGCGCGCGCGGCGACGTGAGGAGCCGGCGCGACCCGATGCAGCGGATCGGTCCAGGTGATGATCTCGAACCGGCCGTCCTCGTGCTCGGCAAGCGCGGTGCAGCTTTCCACCCAATCCCCGCAATTCATGTAGCGGATGCCGTGCTCGTCGCGGATGGTGGCGTAATGGATGTGGCCGCAAATCACGCCGTCGGCGCCGTGACGCCGCGCCTCGCCGGCCAGCGTCTTTTCGAATGCGCCGATATAGTTCACGGCGTTCTTGACCTTCAGCTTGGCCCATTGCGACAGCGACCAATAGGGCACGCCGAACATCTTCCGGAAGAAATTGACGAGGCGGTTCATCTGGATCGCAAAATCGTAGGCCTTGTCGCCGAGATGGGCGAGCCAGCGCGCGTTCTGCACCACGAGGTCGAAAATATCGCCGTGGATCACCAGATAGCGCTTGCCGTCGACCCCGGTGTGAACGGTGTTTTCGACGACGTCGATGCCACCGAAATGCGTGCCGTAATAGTTCCGCAGGAACTCGTCATGGTTGCCGGGAACGTAGATGACCTTGGCGCCCTTGCGCGCCTTGCGCAGCATCTTCTGCACGAAGTCGTTGTGCGATTGCGGCCAGTACCAGCTTGATTGCAGCGCCCAGCCATCGACGATATCGCCGACGAGATAGATGGTATCGGCATCATGGCTGCGGAGGAAGTCGAGCAATCGGTCGGCTTGCGAGCCGCGGGCTCCGAGGTGGACGTCGGAGATAAACAAAGTGCGAAAGCGCCGCTCCGGGCTTTCCTCACTCATCGAGGCACTTCCCATGTACGCAGACCTAA
>JBATYU010001160.1:0-1839 GCA_049674245.1 Bradyrhizobium sp.
GGTCTGCCGCGCGCCGAGGGCCATCGCCGCGGCGTCGAGGCATTGCGCCGCGTCGTTCGCGCCGCCCACGAGCTCGGCATTCTCTACCTGACGATTTTTTCCTTCAGCGCGGAAAACTGGTCGCGGCCGGCGACCGAAATCGGCGACCTGTTCGGCCTGCTCCGGCGGTTCATCCGCAACGATCTGGCGACGCTGCATCGCGACGGAGTGAGGGTGCGCGTGATCGGCGAACGTGAGGGACTAGAGCCCGACATTTGCGCGCTTCTGAACGAGGCGGAAGAGCTGACACGAAGCAACACGCGTCTCAACCTCGTCGTCGCCTTCAACTACGGATCGCGGCAGGAGATCGCGAATGCCGCCCAGCGGCTGGCGCGTGAAGTAGCGCAAGGCAAGCGCGATCCGGCCTCGATCGACGCCGACGCGCTCGGACAGTATCTCGACGCGCCCGATATTCCCGATCCCGATCTGATCATCCGCACCTCAGGCGAACAGCGGCTGTCGAATTTCTTGATGTGGCAGGCAGCCTACAGCGAACTCGTGTTCGTGCCGGTGCATTGGCCGGATTTCGACAAGGCCGCGCTCGAAGGCGCGATCGCCGAATATGCCAGGCGCGAACGCCGTTTCGGCGGTCTGGCCGCCGCGAAAACCGCATCGTGAACGAGGGCGAAGCCGCGCCGACGTCGGTGGCCGTGCAGAATTCGCGCAATCTTCTTGCGCGCGTCGCCGCGGCGGTGGTGCTCGCACCGCTGGCGATTGCGATCGCTTATGCCGGCGGATGGTTGTGGACCGCGCTGGTGACGCTGGCCGCGATCGGCCTCTATCTCGAGTGGCTGACGATCGTAGGCGTCGCCGGCGAGACCCGCGCTGTCGCCGCGGGCGTGCTCGCGCTCGTAGCCGCCGGACTTTTTCTCGCGGCGGCACGGATCGAGGCCGCGTTCATCGTGCTGTCGATCGGCCTTGTCGCCGTGGCCGCGATCTCGCAGCAGCGGCGCGGCTGGATTACCGGCGGATTTCTCTATTCCGCCGCGGCGCAAGCGGCGTCGGTCTTGACGCGGCTCGATTCGACGAGCGGCTTCGCGGCGCTGGTGTTCATCCTTTTAATCGTATGGGTGACCGATATCGGCGGATATTTCGCAGGCCGCGGCATTGGCGGACCGAAACTGTGGCCGCGCGTTAGCCCGAAGAAGACTTGGGCGGGCGCCACCGGCGGTTTTGTCGCGAGCATTTTCGTTGCCGCAGGCTTTGTCGCGTTGCACTTCGGCACGGCCGGGGCGCTGCTGACGCTGGGTGCAATCCTTTCGATCGTCTCGCAACTCGGCGACCTCTTCGAATCCGCGGTCAAACGCCGTTTCGGGGTCAAGGACTCCAGCCACATCATTCCCGGTCATGGCGGACTACTGGATCGCCTCGACGGGTTTGTCGCCGCCATTGTCCTGGCCGCGATTTTAGGCGTTGTGCGGGGCGGCATGGATGGCGTCGGCCGCGGTCTTATGATTTGGTGAGAGCATGAGCGCAGTTCCATTGCGTAACAACAAGGCTGCCGCGTCCGCTGTTCGCAGCGTGACCGTGCTGGGTGCCACCGGCTCGATCGGCGACAGCACCATGGATTTGCTGCGGGCTTCGCGCGAGCGTTATCGGGTCGAGGCTCTGACCGCGAACGGCAATGTGCAGGCGCTGGCGAAGCTTGCGCGGGAATTCGGAGCGCGCTTTGCCGCGGTTGCCGATCCAAGCCGGCTTGGCGAGCTGAAGGAGGCCCTGGCCGGCACCCGCACCGAATGCGGCGCCGGCGAGAGCGCGATCATCGAGGCGGCGGCCCGACCGGCGGACTGGGTCATGGCG